>JADFNA010000243.1 GCA_022563625.1 Candidatus Zixiibacteriota bacterium | reverse complement strand
ATGAGCGCGGCGCCCGACACCAGCTCGCTCTCCATCGCCTTCAAGGTCTCCTGGGTCACCTCGTTGGGAAAGGGGATGCGATTGACGTAAAGGGCCACGCCGTCCAAGGGCAGGATGGTCCGATACTCGTGCTCGATGGTGGAATCGGGGGCCAGCACGATGAGGCCGATCGAGGCCCGGTGCCCGATCTCCGGCCCCAGCTCGTACGCCAGGTCGGTGCGGTTGATGACGCGGGGACGCTCGGCGACGTCCAGGGAAGCGACTTCGGCCATGTTGGCACCCTCCGGGATGTAATTGGCGATGCGGCGATGCGGCGATGCGGCAAGGCGGGGGTTTTTCCTAAAAAGGGTTGAACATGTCTTTATCCAAAATAGCAATGCGCTGTGTAGTTTTCCTTCCACTGGCGTTTTTTGTGACCGGTCCGCTAATCTACGTCGGATGCTCCGGTGGAGTTACCGGAGACGGATTCCGGAATTCCCCTCCGACGGTCCGTTTTGTCAACACGCCTCCGGCCGGGTCTGTTTTCTCCCGCAATGAAGTAATCAGTTGGGTTGGCTCTGACATTGACGGACGGATTATTGAGTTTCGTTATCTCGTTTTGCTCGATGACACTATCCCGTCCGAGATGACCGTAGACCAATTTGCCCAGACTCTGCCATTGGACACGAACTACGCAGATAAGTTTACCGTTCGCGTGGTGACCCTCGACGATCCTGCTAACAGCCATGTAGTTGCGATGTCAGCGGATTTTAGTGATCCGGTCAAGACAGTTGTTGATCAATTCATGTTCCTGTATGCCATCGACGATAAGGGAGACCGCTCCCGGGTTGTCTTCCGCTCATTCGGGCGGATAAACCATCATCCTGAGACCCGCTTGCTTCCGTTCTTGTCGCCCTATGTCAATGTGCAATTTCAGCAATTCGGGTCCGGAGGAGTCCCCACTGTATGGACTGGTTCCGACGACCTTGATTTTCCCGGTGACGATGAGCCGCCGCTGGAATTTGAGTGGAAATTATACGGCCCTTACACGCGTGCAGAGTCGACACAAATTATCGACAATTTCACTAAACTTGTGTATGTCACTACCGAGAGAACTTATGAATTGGATGTTGACACAGTTTTTGACACGACGTTCGATTTTACCCGGGCTGACACTACCATCAGTTTTGACCCGATAACCGGCGAACCCGACACAGTTATCACTGTCGCTATCGGAAGCACGACTACACTGCCCGTTACAGTGGAGGACTCCATCGCATTAAAGGAACTCAAGCGCAATTCGCATTTCGACGTGGTGCTTAATCTACATATGTTGCATGCGCTTGATGGCGACGCACCGTTCATCACTGACTCTACCGGTGACTCAACACCAAACACCAGCGACCCGAAGCGAACTATTGAGACGTCATTCGACCCGTTTACCGGTGAACCATGGGTGAAAGATGTCAATACGACATTTCTTGATGTGTTTCGTAATGACCAGCGCCCGCCTTCAGCGGACACGACTCGTGAGTTGACATTCCTCTTCTGGGTAAGATCGCGCGATGACGCGTTCGTCCCGGACCCCACGCCTGCTTTTGGCATTTACAATGTTATTGAGGCCAAGCATGAACGAGATCTGCTTATAGTTGACTGGAACACGACTGGCAAAAATAAAAACGTTAATGGAATATGGATGCCCTGCTCAATTGATTCCGCAGGAGGTTTCCTCGACGTGCTGGCGTTGGGACAACGCAAAATAAAATCGACAGTCAGCGATTTTGTTTCTAAGTGGAGGCCGGGTTTTGTCGGTGGCACGAATATGTCTCCCTTTGACACCGGAACATTTAATTGTATAGACGACGCCAGTATCGTTCCACCGGGAATTGACTGCGCTTCCCAGAGACCGAACTATTCGTCTCCCGATTATATGTTTGTCAAGGGTTTTGGCCTCTCTTCGAGTACTTTCTTTTTTTCTGCTAGCCTGAGAGACGTTCTCAAACACAAAGTGGTGATTTACCTGAAAGAACAAATAGCGAACACTTTGCCAGTGAAAAATGGGTCAGCCGGAGAAACATTTCTGATTAGCGGTATTTTGGACGGAGTAAACTTTTGGACCATGTCGCGTGCGTCGTTTATTCCTGGGGGGAAATTTGATAAAGATGACCCGGAATTATATCCAATTGCAGATATCCAACTCCCCGTAATTTACGCAGCGGTATTCGGCCTGTTGGGCGGTATGCACCAGGCCTGGTATGGGATGGCGGTCCAGAGACAATTCGTACCGTTCGCTCCGCCGACTGTCCGCAATGAAGATTTTATCGGAGCAGAAGTCGCTCCTAACTTTTTTTCGGCTGCCGAATTCCCGACTCTCAGTGTGGATCCCATTCTTCTGCGTGATGGACTGCGCTGGGTTGACACAACGAAGCTGTGCCCACCTCCATCGCCAACTGTAGCGCCGGATTCGGATAAGCACTATCCTTTCCTGGCCAGAGCGCTCCACCCGGACAGCGCCGCTCTGCCGGAAGTAGGCTTTATTATCCCGAATCGCCTGGTCGGGACCGAGGCTATTTACCTTTACAAATCACTCTATGGCGAGCAAGTATATCCGTTCTTTACACTCCCGTTTAAAGATTACGAAGGGACAGTAGTTGCGGTCCGGCGCAATGCCGGATTGTTCCGTGTCTCGCACTGGCAGTTCACCCCGACAACGCTTGAGCCGACATCTTTCCAGATAGCTTTCAACAGCATGCTTGACTGGCTCTTTCAGCCCTGGGGCGGGCCATCGATGGGCGCTGCTCCGTTGTTTCCCCCGGAGGCTCGCACAAGGCCGAACCGGGAGTTGAAGCGCTTGGTGGCGCATGTGGAGCAGCAACGCCGCGAAACGATCAGAGAGATAATGCCGCCCGGACAGCGCTATGTGGCCAATCAGATTGAATTCAACAGGTATCTGAAAAAATGGCAGAGAAACAAACGGGCCGAGGCCAGAGCGCTGGCCGCAAGCCCCTACGAATACTAAAACCTGTTGCGTAAGATTTTTGAGAAGCGGGATGAGTCGCGGTGATTCATCCCGCTTAATTTTTTGCGGTAGATTGATAAACGAGCTAATTGCCGAAAGCGGCCCCAAGGCGCCTCAGACCCTGATCATAACGGGGATCTCCACCAAACTTCTCCGTTGCCAGTAATCGTATAATTCGGGCCGAGTCCTGTTTGCCCTGGCCGAGATAGGCCAGGGAAAGGTTCACATACGCAGCCAGCAGGCTGGAATCTCCGGCAATCGCCTGTGCGCTGTACTTTGCGGATTCATCCAGACGCCCCTGCGCTCCACAAAGAAATCCCGCCTGATAATTTACCCGCGATCTTAGTTGAGTTCTCTGGATGTCAGCTCGATCTCCCCGAATAGCGCCTGTTATGGCTGTTTCGATCGCAAAAGGATCGCCGCCATCCAGATCGCCAGAGCGTTAGGGGCACGCGTACTGACGTCGGCAGGGAGCGACAGCAGAGTGGCCAGATACTGGTACGATTGTGTTCACGGTTAGAGTCGATGAGCGTCCGTTAAGTGCAAATAATCCATGCTGTTCTGCCGGCACATGTCCAACGCTGCCGGTGTGTCCATAAATGAGGCCGCCACTTACGGAGCGTAAGAGAACGTAAGTGGCTGGCCGAATTTACCCCGCCCTTTCTCAATTAGAGAAATACTGCAATTTGGAAAGGGCGGGGTCTAACTCGCACTGATCATTTACGTCGCATTTGGTGCTTCGTAAATGATGTGCTCGTAAGAGGAGGTAAAAATGCAACAGTTTATAAATCGAATGATTCGTGCGGCAAAATTAGATGTCAGTCTTTATGAAGAAGTAGAAGCCGATAAGTCTGCTATGGGCCAAGCGATGGGAGTGGTTGTTTTATCCAGTGTTGCCGCCGGCATCGGAAGTGTGTCAATGGGAGGGGGCAATTTGATCGGAGGTACATTTTTTGCCCTCGTCGGATGGTATATTTGGGCCTATCTCACCTATTTTATCGGAACAAAATTGCTTCCGGAACCGCAGA
>JADFNA010000242.1 GCA_022563625.1 Candidatus Zixiibacteriota bacterium | reverse complement strand
GTTGATAGTTGCAGGTTACTTCGCGGCGCTGATGTGGATCGGCTGGCGCGAACGCGGCGCTTTGCGCGGTCCAGCCGGATCAGTCATCCTCGGCGGCCGGGCGTTGACCCTGCCGGCTTTTATCGCAACTCTGGTCACAACCTGGTATGGCGGCATACTGGCGGTCGGTGAATATAGCTACAGCTATGGCATCTCTAACTGGATTGTCTTTGGCCTGCCTTATTATGCCGCAGCGGCGGTGTTTGCGCTGGTCATGGCAAAAACCGCGCGGCGCTCACAAACTTTGACTATCCCCGAACGAATCCACCGCTCAATCGGGAGACGCTCTTCAATAATCGCCGCCATATTGGTTTTCATTCTCAGCGCTCCGACTTCATACCTGCTCGGGTTGGCCATCATGATCAGCTTTTTCTTTAACATCAGTGTCGCCCTGGCGGCGCTGATTTCGGCTGTCATCAGCCTCGTGTATGTCATGCTCGGCGGATTCAAAGCGGTAGTGCGCACCGACAAACTTCAGTTCGTATTGATGTTCGGCGGGTTCGCGCTCCTGTTTGTCATCCTGTTCCTGCAAAACGGATTCTGGGAGTTCATTTCCACCTCTGTCCCGGAAACACATCTAACCTGGACCGGCGGAGCCAGCCTGTGGTATATCGCCTCCTGGTATGTTATCGCCCAGGGAGCGCTGGTCGATCCGGGGTTTCATCAACGCTGCTATGCCGCCAAAAGCGAATCTGTGGCCGTACGCGGCATTTTAATTTCCATTGCGTTCTGGGCGCTGTTCGATTTCTTGACAACCGCTTGCGGCCTGTATGCTCGGGCGCTGCTGCCGAACCTGGCCGACCCTGCGCTTTCTTTTCCGGCGCTGGCGCTTGAGGTCCTGCCGCCGGTGGCGCTGGGGCTGTTTGTGACCGGTATGCTGTCGGTGATGATGTCAACCATAGATTCGAATTCGTTTCTGGCGGCGACAACATTCAGCTATGATTTCATATTGCGCCTCAAGAAAAACTCGCTGCCGCCCGACGAAAATGCGCTCAGGCGCTGGACAATTATCGGGCTGGCGCTTTCAACGGCGCTGGCGCTAGTGTTTGCCCTGGTGTTTGATTCAATTGTTGAGGTTTGGCGGGAGTTTGGTTCGGTAGGAATTCCGGCGCTCCTGGCGCCTCTGCTTATCGCTTTTTTTGCCAAAAAACCGCGCAATCAGTTGAGTGACTCTCAGGGATTGGTTTTGATTACACTGCCGGCGCTTGTCTCGGCCTCCTGGGTCCTCTATCGTCATCTCGGCCCGACCGGAGCCTATCCATTCGCCGACTATCCGTTCTTGTCAGAACCAATTTTCCCGGGTCTGTATGTTTCACTGGCGCTCGTTGTGGCAATACGGATTATGAGATCGAGCGCCAGCCGGTACAAGAGTTAAAAGACATGTGGCATATTCATGAGTTCCATCTTAGAATCAGTCCGAACATTATTGCGGAAGAATCATGTGTCTTTCCGCGAAATACATCATCAGCCGACATTCACTTCCGAGGAATCCGCCCGGGCGCGCGGCGAAGATGTCAGGATCGGCGGTAAAGCAATTCTGATGAAAGTCGGTGATGAATTCAAACTGTTTGTACTGTCTGCCTCGCTGAAAGTTGATTCAAAAGCAATCAAGAGAAAATTCGGCGTCAAGAAGATTCGTTTTGCAAACCAAGAAGAGCTGGCTAATCTAACCGGGCTGGTACCCGGCTGTGTCCCGCCCTTTGGCCGCCCGATTCTTGATTTTGATTTGTACATTGATCGGTCAATTATCGAAAACAAGAAAATCGCTTTCAATGCTGGTTCGTTGACTGATTCTATTGTGATGTCAGTGGAAGATTATTTGTGTGTGGCGGATGGGGAAATGTGCGATTTCAGTGTAGATTCATCAAGCAACGGAAAGCCGTGAGCTCCTCTCGTACATGACATTCCGAAAACATCCTCAATCATTAAACAAATCATCAAAACGGCTTTTCTTTTCGTCGCGGGCTTCATAGCCGCCCATAGCGGCTTTGCCCGACAGGCGTTTTTGATAAAAGTCGCAAAAGTTCGCCTTGTCTTTGCGCGGAATGCTTCTGGCAATACTCTCGCGGCATTGAAAACGACGTCTCGGGTCAAAATGCCGGCAGCCACGGCAGCAGCGCAGGTCCGACTCACAGCGTTCGCATTGATCAGTGCGCATCACGCCACCCTCAATACCGGTGTCATATCCGCAATTCCAACACACTAGTCCGGGCATATTTTCTTATCCTGTTATAGTATGAATGACCTAACGCCGAACAGACAACGGCCGTATATCAGCGAACGAAGTCCAGGCGTTCATGTTTTGCTTCGCCAGAAACAGCACACCCTCGGCAACCTCCAGCGGAGTCAGCTTGACAGAGGCTTTCGACGGAGACAGCGGGCGGTTTGGTTTTTTCTTTGAGAGGTTGCGCATCAGGTTAGTGTCAGTCGAAGCCGGAGAAAAAACGGAGACCTTGATGCCCTCGTTTCTGACCTCATTGGCGACAGATTCCGAAAGCAAATTGAGAGCGCCTTTTGAGGCGGCATAGACAGCCAGATTGGCTACTCCGACACGCGTCACGCTCGATGAGATATTAATAATTTGTCCACGGGGGCCGCGAGTTCCATCCGTGTCTACTTTTTGCTTGCGGAAAAATGGAATCAGCAGGCGCATGCTGTAAAACACACCGCGCACATTGGTGTCCATAATGATATTATATTCGCGGTCGGTGGTTTCGGTAATCGGCCGATGTGTCCCGACTCCGGCGTTGTTGACCCAGATATCGATGCGTCTGAAGCGCTTCCTGGTTTGACTGATAATACGCTTGATGTCAGACTGTTTGCGTATATCCGCTTTGAGCGCCAGATGTCGATCCTTGCCCCCGGGGAGCCGCTTGAGAGCCGCATCCAGGGCCGGTTTGCTGCGCGCAATTAGCGCCACACGGGCGCCCTCAGCCGCAAACGCCCCGGCGATCGCTAACCCTATACCCCGGGAGGCCCCGGTGACCACAACGGCTTTATTTTCGAGCGATATCATAATTTGAATTCCCCGGTTGAGACTGTCAATCCGGCGGCTGATTACAAAATACGGCGGCCAACCAAAAGGCGCAACGTCCCGGGACTGGCAAAACTTAAATCGGCAAAAACCCGACTTGCGTCCGAACCTAAAGTGTATAGCTTGTGTTACTTATACCGGCCGGGGAAACCGCCCGGCCAGTTCTGGGAGCAAACCCCTGATGTCAGACATGATAAGCAAAAGAACCTGCACACTCCTCTATGCCTTTATCGCCAGCCAGCCGGCGCCGCTCCTGTTCTGGGCGCTTGACCAGGTATTTGGGGTCCTGGATGTCTCACGGTCAGTACTCTTTTTCTTCCTGGCGCTGCCCTGGGGATTGGCGGCGCTAACCGCCCTGTCGGCTCTGGCGGAACTGGGCCTGAACACCGGCCGCAACTGGGTCAAATGGATTCTGTCCCTGGGGCTGGTTTCTTTCGTTCATTTCTTTGCTCTCAAGGAGATCTACATGGACTTCATTGTCCCGGTTAATTTCATCATTTTCCCACTTCTGGCTCTGACACTCTCGCACTTTTTTCTAAAAGAACAAACCAGATAATTCAACCAGGCAGGTTCAGCGATTCAGCGGGAACAGGCTGTTCACGCTTGTTGTTGCCGATCATTTTGATTTTCCGGTCAAAAGCGCCCTGCAGAAAAAAAGACCGCCCGCGTTCCCCTCGAACGCGAGCGGCTGACCCTAAAGAAAAGAGGTGGAACGCCAAAGAAGAGATTCTCAGCGAAACGAGGTGATCCAAATCCTTTGGTCACCTACCATCCACGCTCTTAACATGAAGCAATGCAAGCGCCTGCAATATCAGCCTGGCTGAACGGAATAGATATATCCATAAGCCGCAATCGTTTATGAAAAATGTTTAATCTTTTTGCCCGCCGCAGAATATGCTTTATCGTAAAATATCACGAAACAGTTATCCACAAAAGAAGGTAAGCGGCTGAAAATCAACCGCTT
>JADFNA010000241.1 GCA_022563625.1 Candidatus Zixiibacteriota bacterium | reverse complement strand
CGGGCAATGGTAATATCCGGCTGAGTGGTATAGCTGGTGACAAACTGCAGGTCCCATCGATCAACGGTAAAAGACATGCCAAAGCGGCCGGTGTATTTGACACCATTGTCAACCAGGTGCGGCTGAGACGTCACATCGGTCGGGGGAGACTGATCAGCGGCAAAGCCACCCATGAAGGTTAGAAACGGCCGATATTCATAACTCACACCAAACATAATTCTTCCTGCGTCGTCCCAAACAGCCGGGAAACTCAAATCTGTCTGCGCCAGAGCGGTCAGGAGCGGTGGATCAATGACTGCGGTGACATTCAACGTGTCAAAACTTGATCTGTCATAGGTGAAACTGAATCCCTTCAACTGTGACCATAAGGTATATTCGCCATCCAGTGACAGCCGCACCTTGTCTGTCAACTCGTAGGCCAGCCCTCCGGCGAATGAGGTCGGCGCCACTACATCCACAACAAAATCGGCGCCGGTTTCCAGCAAAAAGCCGGTTGTCAGGAAAGATGTGTCTGTTGTGGGATCTAAGTTTTGACCGGCGGGATTTTCAGGAAGAAAAAACTGGAAATCAACGCGCCCGTCGACTGAGATAGTTGTTTTTGGCGTAAATGTGGCCGCCAGATTCAAGCGCTCGGTCGCTTTCCAGAGCAGCCCGAGCTTCCCACCCAGTCCCCAGCCAAATCCGTCATGGGAAGTGTATTCAGGGATAATCTCGAAAGGGCGCGGAGCAAATACCGGGTCCGGAGCCAGCGGGTTGTCGCGCAGGGTAATGCTGTTGTAAATCAAGTCGGCCCGGACAATAGCGAGTCCGATCCCTATGGATAGTTTGTCTTCCACAAACTCGCGGGCAAACGTCGCCTGGAAATTAACGATATCCAGATCTATAGTAAACTGATTGTCAAGCGTCCCAAAATCGAAGGAACTGTATCCTTCAACGCCTTTGAACAGGTTCCAGTCCAAATCCTGGTCATGTGTCTGATAAATCGACAGGCCAAAGGTTGACTCACCCCAGAACGGCGCGCGCAGGACAAACCCGCCTTCGGGGGTATACCCGAATACATGGCGGTTTGGAATGTCCTGGCCATTGGCAAAACCGGTCTGGGCCGGCGCGCTGATCTGGTTCGGAAATTCATAATTCGTGTTGTAGGTGAATCGATTGTGCCCGAATCCGTTGGCCAGTCCAAATTGATTGTCCAGCACATATGTCAAACCTGCCGGATTGTATGAGACTGCTGTCCAATCATCAGCGACAGCCCGGAAAGCGCCGCCCAGCGCGCGGGCCTTGATGCCTATGTCATATGCGTAACCGCTGGCAAAAGCGCTAGTGGACCCCAGAGCGAAACAGCACAATACAGCGCCATAAACGGCGAACCGAATCACTCTCGACATTCCAGTCATTCCCGGAGAGAGTTCCGGATTTCGGACCGCCCATTGGGCCGTTTTGTGAGAAATGGCCCGATCAAAATATCCCTGTTGAATAAGTCTTTGAACAAAGCCTCGAAAACTCGCTGTTGTCATTGTCATGTCATTGTCACTCCATCGCTCCTACCGTAGAAAAAAGACCAAAAAGTATGTCCGGCTCTGGAAAACTGTATCAGATATCATCATCTACTGTTGCGAACCAGCCAATTCCAAGCGCATTGGCCGCTGGCAACATTCTCCCCTAAAGCCAGAATCTGGCGAGTGTGAGAGATAATCTGTGGCGGGAGAAAGCGACTGTCACCGGTATTTTAGCGTTGCCAGACACCCGGATTCCAGAATCCTTGAAGTCCCTATAAAAAGGGGGGTTGGCTTGACCAGTTTGCGCTATGGAATCCGTCGAATCTATCGCTTTGAATCACTCTTTAGCGAATGATTACGATTCCGTGGTAACCGCCGGTTTTACTGTTAGAAATCCGCCCTGCCGCTAATATAAATCAGTCCACGTTAAACATCCGGGGTGAAACACGTATCCTGATTCTAAACTTCTCCTTCGTTTCTTGGCTCAAAGACACTGTGTTCAATGATGCCAATTGACACCGTGGCGGCAGGGTCAAATTACCAGTCATAAAGCTACAACCGGCTCCAGAAATTGTCAAGTATCCGGGAGCTCTGATTGAGCGGGCCGCAGACTCAATCTCAAGTCTGAGGATATGGTGTAACTCATTATCGTTAAATGTATTACACTATAAATAGGGCGGACGCGGGCTAACCTGGCCATCAGGCCAGCCGCAACGATGGGTCGGCGTCTTCGTTCAGCGAGGAAGGCCCCTGGCGCAGGAACTGAAAATGTCCGGCCGCCGCGATCATAGCTGCATTGTCTGTGCAGAGTTTAGCTTCGGGCGCGTGAAGCGCAACATTCATTCGGGAAAGCTCATCAATGAACGCCTCTCGCAACCGCCGGTTCGCGGCTACCCCGCCTGAAAGTGTGATCAGAGAGACACCCAATTCCCGGGCGGCGCGGACTGTTTTGCTCACCAAAATATCCACCGCCGCTTCTTGAAACGACGCTGCAACATCCGCCACTGTTTCCCGCCGCTCAACTTCCGAGAGCGCGCGCCAGTGAAGCGAGACTGCGGTTTTCAATCCGGAAAATGAAAAATCGTAATCAGCGCTTTTTCCCATCGGCCGGGGGAAGCGAATCGCTGAGGGATCGCCATCATCCGAGAGACGGTCAATCTTTGCGCCACCGGGGTAGCCTAGCCCCAACAGTTTGGCGACTTTGTCAAACGCCTCACCGACTGCGTCATCTCTGGTTCGACCCAAAAGCCGGTATTCGCCAAACCCCCTGACCTCGACCAGTAAGGTATGCCCTCCGGAAATAACGAGCGAAACATGCCGGCCAATCGGGCTTTTCTGATTTAAGAAATTAGCAGCGATATGTCCTTCGAGGTGATTGACTGCTGCGAAATCCATATTGCCGGCCAGGGCCAATCCTTTGGCGAAATTAAGCCCCACCAGCAAACAGCCAACCAGGCCCGGCCCTCTAGTGGCTGCCACTAATTCAATTTCCGAAAGCGCCGCCCCGGCCCCTTCCAGGGCCTCTTCACAAATCTGTGTAATTGCAGCCACATGCGCGCGGCTGGCGATTTCCGGGACAACGCCGCCAAAACGGGTGTGTTCGGTTTGGCTCAAAATGACATTTGAGAGAACTCTGGCGCCGTCTTCAACGACCGCCACCGCGGTTTCATCACAGGATGTTTCGATTCCAAGAGTGAGCATAGGCTGGAAAATAAGTTCTAACGGGGTGTGAGCAGGACAGGCCTCACGGGGATTCAGGCCGGGTGACACGGGCCAGGGTAAGCGAATCAGAGATATTCACAAGTTTCAGGCGCGAAGGAAGCGAAACCTGCAGTGGAATCATTCCGAACGAATCTCGCTTGCGGAAATTGGCGCTGACACTTATCTGTCCGGCATCCAACTGATTGATTTCAGTCTCCGGGCCGGAAATAATGAGAGTGATCTCCGACGGGGTAAGTTCCAGAGGGCCGTCCGGGGCATTAAACAACGCAACCGGCACATGGTCAAAACTTCGCTCGCGCACTGCCGTCACTTCCGTGCGAAAAGTCACCACGTCAGGGTCAAACTCAATTCCATACAACCCGGCGCTGTCCAGAGCAAGCGACAGCGTGATATCGCTACGCACGTCAACCAGCTCGCGCGCTTCGGTGAACACGCTTGACATCCCCTGAAGTGTCGCGCGCGGCCCGCGCACCGTAATTGTCTCCGGCCTTATTTCTCCACTAGCGCCGACGGCAAACCCTGGCGCGGGATGGACCGTCACTCTGCCGGCAACCGGCAGCGTTTTACTTTCCATCTCGTCCAGCGTAAAACCGAAATCTTTCGGCGTCGAGCGAGCCATCCATGAGCGCCACTACGAACGGGTGCTCAAAAGATGCCTGCCAAGCCTCATTCGCCGTTTCTCGACACCGCTCCGCGAACGGAGGAATCGAAAAAACAGCCGCTGATTCCCGGTCCTGAGAGGATTCGATGGATACTGACATACCACGTTGCTCCGGACTTGCCGGGTCGTCCCACCCTGTTTGCTCTGGCTAGGGCCTGG
>JADFNA010000240.1 GCA_022563625.1 Candidatus Zixiibacteriota bacterium | reverse complement strand
ATATTTTGAATAAGCGGAGTTCGGTGAACCGTTCACGCATCCACCGTCAAAAATTAGTTCTGCATCACCGGTAAAGAAATCGAGGCCGACTACTACGCTCGCACAAGAGTCTGTGCGAAAGACATCAACAACTGCATACCGATCATTTAGCTGTGCAAACGAGGGATTGCCTATTCCTGCTCCGTCGCGTACCGGGGAAACAAGGTCAATAATCACTTCATCAGCTACGTCAAGGAGATAAATACTCCAAAAAGTTGATGTGCCTCCGCCGAGACCAGGAACAGTGTTTAACGCATCATACAAGATAGTTTCGCCGGTTGAGTTCCAATCCAAAGCGTCTGCAAAGCGGGTTGTGAAAGATTTTACACCTTCTGCGGTTGTTGGATTGTAGAGATGAATACTCTTAGAATTGACAGGTTCTGCAAAATCGAATATCCAGATTAGGCTATCTTCGTATATGCTCGTAGCCGCCAGTTTTGTTCCGTCCGGCGAAACTGCCAGCGACCGCCACTCACCTGTCACCGAAACGACCGTTTCCTCTTTAGTTTTCACATTCACGGCCCTGATGAAATTAGCATCATCAACGAATAACACAAAAGAGCCATCTTCCAGGACATCGAATGATTTTCCTGATCCGCTGAAAAACAATGTCGGTGTGAGCGGATCAAAGACTTTTCCCTCAGGTGATGTGACATACATCCGGCTTCCATCAAATTCATTTCTCAACACCAATATCTTCGATTCACCTATTCGTGGCTCTCTGTCAGTCGGGGGCTGCATAAGCTGCCCGTCGAAAATTCCTACAGCATCAAATGAGTTCTTGACTGCTATGACCTCGACCGAAAGCGGCCCGAACAGATCGCTCGCCGACCGAATCGCCGCGATTCGCATATCTACGAATTCACTCTGAGGATTGAGATACCCAGCATCCAATATACGGTAGTAGATTAGACCGAGTTTTTCACGACCGAGCGCTTGCCCTATAAGATAAGCGGCGTGATTAGTGATGCCGCTGTTACCGTGAACCCCTCCGTGGTCATCACTCAAGGGCTTGTGAAGGAATTCAGACATATGTGCGGGTTGCCACCAAAGATCAGAAGGAAGTCCGCCATTATGTGGGTCCCTCAAGTCACGCATCGCGCCCGATGGGAAGGCAGGTGGCAGGACGATATCCTCGCCGAGGGTCCAATTGGATGAGTCGATCAAGACTGCAAAAACATCGCAGATTGATTCGTTAAGAGCGCCGGGTTGGAAGCGGTAGACTAAATCGACCGTATGATCTATAACGCCGTGAGTCATCTCGTGCGCCGCGATATCTAGCGCCCCAGCAAAGGGTTTAAGCAAGTTCCCATCGCCGTAAATCATAATGTTCAAAGCCCCACTCCAACCAGCGTTATCCCATCCTAGCCCATTCTCGGTTACATGAATGATGGAAAAGACTCTTCCTCCGTTTCCGTCTATACTGAGTCGTCCGTGTGAATGGAAAAAGTAATCAAACGCAGTACCAACATTAAAGTGAGCTGATACTGAGACGGCATCTGACCAGTTATTATTGTTAGCCGAAGTGACATAGAATGCCGGGCCGTTATCAGTGAATTGCAAGTCCAGCGTTACCAGTCCACCAATTGCCTCGCCCACCGGGTCAGTCTGCGCGCTCACCCAACTTGGCTTTGATGCATCGATCATGTAGAATGTGCCAGTCTGTAGGTAAGAATGAACGGTGCGATTGACTCCATTTAGATCAAAACCCGAGCCAATCGCCGGGCCGTCGGTTTGTGTGTTGTTGTACTCTTCGAGAATCGCTCCGGTGGCTGCATCCACAAACACAAACCACCAGTCAATAATGTTCGGACGCAACTCCACGTGCCAGACTATGCGAGGCTCCGTATGAATTTCGTTTGTCCAAATGTACTTGGCGGCCCTCGGCTCAAATTCTGCCGCCATCCAGTCAGGCAAGCCGTCCGGCGATACAAAGGCGGTTATTTTTTCGATGCTTGTCTGAGCGATACTCAGCGCCAGCGCCGAATCCACTGTTACTGATTGAGGATCAATTTGCTTCGGAGAAGGAGCATAGCGTGCGTTTATTGAACTGAGCGTCCCGTCAGGCAGAAAATGTGCGTTCAGCGATTTCTTCCAGTATGGAATACCGAGATAGGTCTGTTCGAAGAAAACGTGGCTATGGCCCAATTTGTCAGTCTTGGTTTCCAGCATCACAAGCTCGGCTATTGGATTTTCCAGCCGGAAAACGTCACTGTATTCGGTGATAAACTCCAAGGCTTTTTGCCCGGGATTTGATCTCGAAACGCTCAATTGCGGTGAAAGCGTCTCCAAATTTGATATAAAACCCGGTGTCCCGTTTGTGGAAATCGTCTTGATGTGCGAATGTATAGTCAAGCCTTTTTGTCCGGGAACGGGTAAACTAATCGGGTTCGCTCCTAGTTTCTTCATCGCTTGACTCAAGGAGAACGCGCCGGTATTCGTTCCTGACTTTGCGGCGGCAGGAGATATCAACGATTTCAGTCGTCTGGCTATCCGAACGACTTCCGTAGAATCAACCTGCCCAACTCTCACTGACTTGTACGAAGGCGGGTCAGAGAACTTGCCAGCCCTGGCCTCGAAAATTGGTCCGGCCAGAACCACGAGAACAATAATCTGTGCGATTTTCTTCATCAAAGCCTCCAAGATAGAACGGCGCTGTGACTCCTGCGCTTTCCCCAAATCTTGTACGATTTCAAGATAGCGCCTGATAGAGATTCGTCAAGCTGTGAATCCGACTCGTGGGCGGCAGACCTCCCGGTCTGCCCCATTCTGACATAGCAATCAAAAAGGGGCAAACCGGGAGGTCTGCCGCCCACAAAACAGCATTGATGTGTCACGACTTTGAGTTACCGGACGCTTCGACACTTACTTAAAGAAATATCTGATTCCAAATGCGCCGTTGAACTCTAGTTCTGTGGCGGGCGCGAGGTCGAGGATTGGCGCTATTTCGACAAACAAATCCAGCGGGGAGTTGGCGAACATATACGCCAGTCCAACCGGGGCGCGCACGCCCAGCCTGGTTTCTTTGTCAAACTTGATACGCCCGCCAATACCGTAATACAGCGGCAAACTGCCCTTTTCGACACTCAGCGAACGAAAGTCATGGATCAGGTAATCCATGTGCAGATGAAAGTCATTGTCAGCGTTTGTTGACCAGGCAACACCGCCGTCGATGGCGGTCCGCGGCCCGGTCCAGTATTTCCCGCTGAGTCCGCTTGGTTCGCCAAGCATGGCGCCCAGGCCGAGGCGGTCGGTCATATTCGGATGCGCGCCGGAATTTCTTTTGACTCGCACCGGCTCTGCGTTTAGCGAGTTAGCGCCGATCAACGCCAGTGTCACAAGCGCCGCGGATGTTAGGACGAGTATTCGCCTGATGTGGTTTTTCATTTGATCCAGCCTTTTCTATGTATGTTCGCGGTTAGTTACATTGTTAATTGCGTTGTTAATTCCATTATCGACGCTTCTTGTACGAAGCGGCCCTGTGTATGATTCAATAAATCCCGCGAAAGTCAATCGGCCAGGGCAAAAATTTCATAGAAATGAATTACGATAACACACAAAAAAAGACCCCGCCGCAGCGGGGTCTCTTCACAAAAGTGTCTGTAACCGTGTAGCTTAGATGCCAAAGTCTATGCCGAAGAAGAACCCGTCATTGCCGTCAATCTGGAATTCGCCGTACAGATTCATACCGCTGGCCAGACCGTAGGCCAGGCCGCCGTTGAGTCCCATCGCCAGCTTTGAGGCGGAAACGTCAAAGGTCGTCCCCACCAGCGGCGCCAGATCCACACTCAATGATTCATTGCGGACATTGATGCGGCCATACGGTGTCAGGGACGATCCGTTCTTGTTATGCGATGTATGCGAGGCGATCAACTGTGCGACAATCTGAAAAACTGAAGTTGACGCAATGATGACCGGAGTTCCCTTGACGTCTAGTTTGGCGTATTCAAAAAAGCCGCCAAACGCGAAATCTATCGGTGAAGATTTCGCAGAGCTTCTGGAAGCGCGCGCTCTG
>JADFNA010000239.1 GCA_022563625.1 Candidatus Zixiibacteriota bacterium | reverse complement strand
CAGCTTATCAAGGCGCTCAGGGCCGAAAACCGCGACATCTCTGCGGGAGACTTCGGTGAGGGCAAGCGGCGTTACATTGTGCGCACCCTGTCCCGCTTCGAGACGATTGAGGCGGTCGAGCAAACAATTATCGTCAAACGCGGTTCCGCTACAGTGCGGGTTGGTGACGTAGCGGATGTTGCTCTGGGATACCGCAAAGAAACCACGCTTGTCCGTCATAAGGGCCGGCCGGCGATAGCATTTAACGCACAGCGCCAGGTCGGGTCGAATGTGCTTGAGGTAATGGACGGACTGCTTGCGGCGATAGAAGGGATCAACAAAGACATTCTGAACCCGCGCGGGTTACACTTGGAAAATGTTTATCGTGAAACGGTGTACATCAATTCCGCAATCGACCTTGTGCTTTCAAACCTGTTCTTCGGGTCAATCCTGGCGATTCTGGCTCTGTTGTTTTTCCTGCGTTCGGGTTCGTCCGTACTTGTCATCGGCCTGTCTATCCCGATTTCAGTCATCAGCGCTTTTCTGATGATGTATCTGATGGGGCGGACAATCAATGTTATTTCACTGGCCGGAATGGCTTTTGCCTCAGGCATGGTGGTTGACAACGCTATTGTTGTGCTGGAAAATATTTACCGTCACATACAGATGGGAAAATCCCGCTGGCGGGCGGCGACAGACGCCACGGGTGAAGTCTGGGGCGCAATACTGGCCTCGACCATCACAACAGTGGCGGTGTTCCTGCCGGTTCTGTTTCTGCAGGAGCGCGCAGCGCAATTATTCAAGGACATTGCGATTGCGATTTCAACTGCAATTGCGATTTCCCTGCTGGTTTCGGTAACAGTCATACCCGCTCTGTCAGCCAAGCTGCTGAAAATTTCTGAGCAGTTCAAAGGTAGAAAGTTTGACGATACTGCCCTCGGGAGGTTTTCCAACGGCATTGCGGTGTTTATTGATTATCTCAACGTCTCTTTCTTTCGCCGCATCACGACGGTACTGGGAACAGTCGCGATCACACTGGGTTTGGCCTGGTGGTTGTTGCCTCCGTCGGAATATCTGCCAAATGGCAATCAGAATCTTATTTTCGCCGTAATTCTGCCTCCTCCGGGATACAACATCGAAGAGATGGTGGATATCGGAAAGTCTATCGAATCCCAGTTGGGTTACCTGTGGGAGACACCGGCAGATCAGGCCGAAGATTTGCCCGGTGGCGGGGTGGAGAACTTTTTCTATGTGGCGCTGCGGGGATTTGGTTTTATGGGTCTGATAGCAAACGACCCATCTCGTGTCAAAGAACTTATCGGCCCGACCAACGGAGCTCTTTTTTCGATTCCTGGAGTGATCGGGTTCGCCCAGCAAACATCGCTGTTTGAATCCGGCTTTGCCGGTTCTCGTTCAATTCAACTCGATATCAGCGGACCAGACCTAAGTGAAATCATTCCACTTGCCGCCCAGGTGTTCGGGTCGCTCAGACAAGAGTTCCCTGGCGCTAACGCGCGTCCGATTCCCGGGCTTGACCTGGGTAATCCCGAAGTGAGTGTCACACCGGATCGCGCGCGCGCAGCCGATATGGGCATGACTGCATCGGACATTGGCACAGTTGTCAATGCCCTGGTTGACGGCGTCATAGTATCATCCTTCCGCTATGAAGGCAGCGACCTGGACCTGGTTATCAAGGGCAATGACGACCTGACACGACACACACAGGACATCGGGGCGCTCCCGCTGGCGATACCATCTGGTAAAATTGTCACTCTGGCTGATGTCGCCGAAATTAGCCTGCGCCAGGGACCGGTGCAAATTAATCACGTGGAACGCGAACGCACAATTTCAATACAGATGCCATTGCCGGGTGACGTGCCGCTGGAAGTCGCGATTGACCGCATCAATAAAAATATCATCAGCCCGCTGCGCGATCAGGGGAGGATTGGCGGATTGTATGACATCAATCTCTCAGGCGCGGCCGATGATTTGAGCAAGCTGCGTGATTCGCTAAGTTGGAACTTCATGCTGGCTATCGGACTGACGTTTCTACTTCTGGCGGCGTTGTTTCAGTCGTTTGTTTATCCGCTGGTCATCATGCTGACCGTTCCGCTGGCCACATTCGGCGGCGTGTTAGGCCTGCGCACGGTACAGCTTTTCGACTCCACGCAGCAACTTGATGTTTTGACCATGCTCGGGTTTGTCATTCTAATCGGAACGGTAATCAATAACTCAATTCTGATAGTACATCAGGCGCTGCGTTTTATGCGGGACGGTCGGGATGCGCGCAATGCGGTGAAAGAATCGGTGCGGATCCGAGTGCGTCCGATTTTTATGTCGACCGCGACTTCGGCGTTGGGAATGCTTCCTCTGGTTATTATGCCGGGCGCCGGTTCGGAATTGTACCGTGGTCTCGGCGCCGTGGTTGTGGGCGGGTTGGTTCTGTCGTCAATCGTTACGCTGGCGTTGACACCGCTGGTGTTTTCGTTCGCCATTGAACTGGTCGAGAGGATTCGCGGAGCGCTGGGAATGGCGCCGACACCGCTGGCGATTGAACCGGGAATCGAAACCGAATAGCCCGCCGGAACCGCATCCGACTGGCAATGACGAACCAGGCAATAAACTAAGTTTATCTTCACCACTTGATTTACACACCCAAACCAGACAGTTTGTCTTATGAATCACTTTAGCGCAAAGAGCAGTAGCACAAGATTATCTCTGGTAATCATAGCCTTGTTTCTGTATACGACAACAGCCCCGGCGCAAACACTGACACTCACTGTCGAGCAAGCGGTAGAGCGCGCTATGACTCACAACCCTTCTCTGCGAATTTCAAAAGAGCTGTACACCGAACGCAGGGCAGCCTCGTGGCAGGCCGCCACACGGCGTTTGCCCAGGCTGGATTTCAGAGGAAACTTTGTGCGTTTCGACCCCGGGTTTTTCCCTGAGCAGGCCCAGTTTATCTCTAACGCACGTCTGTCTGGTCAATTGCGCGCTTCACACACGGTCATTTCCGGCGGCGAAGTTCAGGGACAATCGAAAAGCGCCAGTTCGCTGGCGCGGGTGGCCAAGTTTGATCATGAATCAAATATCCTGAATACCGCCCAAATTGTGCGGACGGCGTTTTTTGACGCCCTGCTGGCCAGGCGCCTGGTTGAAGTAGCAAGTGAGGCGGTGAGCATCAACGAGGAAGAGGTCCGCCGCTCGAAAGTGCAGTTCGAGATTGGCGAGGCTGCAAAAATAAACGTCCTCAGGGCTGAGGTCCAGCTGGCGAACTCCATTCCGGAATTGTCTCGCGCGCAGCATAATCATCGCCTGGCAAAGGCGTTTTTGGCAAACCTGATAGGCTATGATATTGATCCGTCCGATTTAGAGGCGAATTCGCTGGTATTGGAAGGTACACTTGACTCCGACAGACGCCTGGCGCTGCCGCCACTGGGGCGTTTGATCGGCGCCGCGCTGGACAATCGAGCAGAGTTACAAAGCGCCCGGCATGCCACGAACGCCGCCCGGGGTGAGGCGAAAGCCTCGTGGGCATCTGTCCTGCCGCGGCTGGATGTGTACGGAGCATATAACTGGACAAGCACGGAAAACACGTTTCGCGTGTTTGGCCCTTCCGGTTTAATATCAGAACAGCCGCTTGATTTCAATCTACAGGGTTGGGAAATCGGCGCCACGGCCAGTCTGCCGATTTTTGATTTTCTGGGCAACTATCAAAGTGTCCGGGCCGGAAGAGCAAAAGTACGCCAGGCGGAAATTGCCGAACAAGACCTGCGCCGCCAGATTGATCTGGACGTGCGCACGGCCTACAGCGCCTATCTTGAATCGGTAGAATCAATTACATCACAGGAAAAAAATGTCGAGCGCGCCCGTGAGTCACTGCGCCTGGCGCGCCAGTTGCAGTCCGCAGGTGAGGCCACTCAACTCGAAGTTCAGCAATCTCAGCACGACCTGACCCTGGCCAGTTCACTCTCAGCCGAAGCTAACCGCGATTTGCTCCTTGCGGAAACAGCGCTGTTGACATCAATAGGCCTGGCGACACTCGAAGCCGCCGCGCGCTATGGTGTTGTGGTGAAG
>JADFNA010000238.1 GCA_022563625.1 Candidatus Zixiibacteriota bacterium | reverse complement strand
TTGCAACTGAGAGTCCTGATATGTGTCGAATGGTATCTTTCCGTCGGTTTAGTGGTGGAATGTAATTGTTGGAGGCAACAGAGGAACGAAATAAAGACAATCCCTCATAACGCCGGCGAATTCGCCGAAAGTAGTGAAGATACGGCAAGCGCCGTTTTTGCGATTCAACTTGATCAGTTTCAACCAAAGGATTTATTATGAATACTCTCATTAAGAAGTTACGAAATGACAGGGGCAGCGCACTGTTGCTTGTGTTGTTGCTGATTGTTATGGTGACGATGTTGTCGGTCATGTCCGTTAATCGCGCGACAGTTGACATCGATCTTTCTTACAACCAGGCCAATACCGACAAGGCATTTTATGCGGCCGAAGCCGGCATCGTTCGGGCCTACACGAAAATGAACGATTCGATTTCCTGGCGCGTAGGGTTCGCCAATCAACAAATCGGAAGCGCTGTCTATTCAGTCACCGTCATTGATTCGATGGCGCAGCCAAGTTTGAATGATACGGTAGTGATCGTTGCGCTGGGAAGCGTGATGGGCGCCAGCTCAGCTGTTCAGGCCCACCTGGTACCGGTATTATTCAAACCTTTTAAGTTTGCAGTTTTTGCGAAGGACGAGCTGGAGATGGAGGACTTTTCTTGCACGGATTCCTACAACTCTGATTCCGGCACTTATGCGGAAACACAAGTGGATTCAATGGGGTCCGTCGGCACCAATGGCCAATTGGAAATTGATGATTTCGTCGTCATTAACGGCGACGTCTTTGTCTCCAGCGGAGGGTCACACAGCATTGGTCCCGGAGTAACCATCAATGGCGATCTGATCACAGGCCAACCGCCCGTTGTGCTTGATCCCATTCCACCGTCGGAATTTGACTGGGCGATTGCGAATAATTCAGCGCCAGCCGGGTTCTCTGGCTCCGGATACAGCTATGTCGCCGGTAAAATCAAGATCGACACAAGCGCTACGCTGACTCTTGCGGGTGGAGTCTATTATTTCGACCAGATCGAGCTCAAGAGTTTTGGCGCCATTGCCGTTGCGCCGGGTGAGCAAGTGATCATCTATGTTAACGACAAGATACGTTTGGAAGACAATTCTTCAATAAATCTCGGAGGCCAACCGAAGAATTTTCTTGTTTTCTCCCGGGGAGGAAACGATGGCCTGGAACTTGAAAACAGCGCCCAATTCTGGGGCGCGTACTATGGTCCCGGAACTGAATTTGAGATGGAAGACAATGCGCAGATCTACGGATCAGTCATCGCCGGTGAAAACGAAATTGAAATTGATGGTGGCCTTAACGCGTGTTTTCATTATGACCGAGACCTGATAAACTTGGGTTTTGGTCAAACTGTAGGAATGAAGATGATTGCCTGGCGCGAGCAATAACGGGCCTCCACCGTGAATCTGCGGGTTAATGTCTCCTCCTGCAAGATTGCCGATGTTCGTGAGGAAGCCTGTGGACAACCAATAGACTGCGACAAGCGCAACGAGAATTTGCTGGTGAGTTGAAAGCGAGTGAGGACGAGATGAATACACGTTTACGAAATGAGAGGGGCAGCGCCCTACTTCTTGTGTTGTTGCTGATTGTTATGGTGACGATGTTGTCTGTGATGTCCGTTAATCGCGCAACTGTTGACATTGATTTATCTTACAACCAGGCCAATAGTGACAAGGCGTTCTATGCGGCGGAAGCGGGCATCTTGCGGGCCTACACAACAATGAACGATTCGACATCCTGGCGGGCAGGTTTCACCGATGAACAGATCGGAAGCGCTGTCTATTCGGTCACTGTCATTGATTCGTTAGCGCAGCCGGCTCTGAACGATACGGTGATAATCGTTTCGCTAGGAAGCGTGATGGGAGCCGGCGCAAGTGTTCAGGCCTACCTGATTCCAACATTCAAGAGTCGTTTTCAGTTTGCAATGTTCGGAAAAGATGAAGTGAGGATAGAGGACTTTTCCTGCACCGATTCATACAATTCTGATTCGGGCAGTTATGCGGCAACACAGATGGATTCGCTGGGGCACATTGGCACCAATGGTGATATTGAAATGCAGGATGACGTCGTCATTGGTGGCGACGTTTGGGTTGCCGCCGGTGGTTCGTACAGCATTGATCCTACGGTAACCATCAACGGCAACCTGACCACAGGCGAACCACCGGTATCGATGGATCCCGTTCCTCAGTCGGAATTTGACTGGGCGATAGCGAACAATTCAGCCCCGGCCGGGTTTTCCGGTTCCGGATATAGCTACAGTGGAGGCAGTCTTTCAATCGATACAGGTGGTTCACTGACACTCGCTGGCGGAGTCTATTATTTCGATGATATCGATCTCTTCAATTCGGGCTCCATTACCGTTGCGCCGGGAGAGCAGGTAATTATCTACATGGGCGATAACATACGTCTGGAAGACAATAGTACAATAAATCTCGGAGGCCAATCAAAGAATTTCATTGTCTACTCCCAGGGAGCTAGCAATGCATTGAGACTTGAAGACAACTCGCAATTCTGGGGGGCGTTTTATGGACCCGACGCTGAATTCAGAATTGAGGACAACGCTCAGGTTTACGGATCAGTCGTTGTCACACAAACCAGATCTGAAATAGGCGTTGTCGGACATTGTTTTCACTATGACCGTGACTTGATAAACCTTAGTGATGGGGAAATCGATGGCATGAAATTGATCGCCTGGCGGGAGCAATAAAGTGGGCTTCTGTCAATCTGCAGGTTAAAGATTCCTCCTGCAAGATTGACGCTGTTCGTGAGGAAGGTAGTGGCCAACCGTGAACAATGCGACAATGGGCATCGAGAAGACGCTGGAGAGGTGAAAGAGAGTGAGGACGAGATGAATATACGTTTACGAAACGAGAAAGGCAGCGCACTGCTGCTTGTGATGTTGCTCATTGTCATGGTGACGTTGTTATCGGTGATGTCCGCTAATCGCGCGACTGTTGACATCGATCTATCTTACAACCAGTCCAATAGTGACAAGGCGTTTTATGCTGCCGAGGCGGGCGTTATGCAAGCTTACGCGAAATTGAACGACTCGATTTCCTGGCGGGCAGGTTTCCCCGAGCAACAAATTGGAAGCGCTGTCTTTTCGGTCAAAATTGTCGATTCGGTGACGCAGCCTGCTCTGGGCGATACAGTGGTTGTAGTTTCGACGGGAGGCGCCATGGAGGCAAGCGCAAGTGTTCAGGTCTCCCTGATTCCGAGAATAAACAGGCCTTTTGAGTTCGCAGTTTTTGCTAGAGATAGGATGAGGATGGAGGACTTTTCCTGCACCGATTCATACAACTCTGATTCGGGCAGTTATGCGGAAACCCAATTGGATTCATTGGGGGCTGTCGGCACTAATGGTGAACTGAGACTCGAGAATAACGTTGTCATCGGCGGCGATGTTGTTATTGCCAGCGGTGGCTCATACAGCATTGATCCTGGTGTTACCTTGCTTGGCAACCTGATCACGGACCAGCCACCCGTTGTGTTGGATCCCATCCCGCAGTCAGAATTTGATTGGGCGAAAGAGAACAATTCATCCCCGGCAGGACTCTCCGGGTCCGGATTTAGTTTTAGCGGAGACAGTCTTAAGATCGAGGTAGGTGGTTCGCTAACCCTTGCCGGCGGAGTTTATTACTTTGATGAGATCAAGCTTGAGAATTTGGGAGCCATTACTGTCGCGCCGGGCGAGCAGGTGACTATTTACATGGGCAATGACATACTTATGGAAGACAACTCTTCAATAAATCTCGGAGGCCAACCAAAGAATTTCGTCGTCTTCTCTCAGGCAGGGTCAAATGGCCTGAGACTTGAAGACAACGCAGAATTCTGGGGAGCGTTCTACGGTCCCGACGCTGAATTCAAACTGGAAGACCATGCTCAGGTCTACGGGTCAGTCGTCGCCGGAAGAAGCATAGCTGAGACACTTGGCGCCGGAGGGCAATGTTTTCACTATGATCGTGACCTAATGAACTATGCTAAGGGCAGAATCGTAGGAATGGACATGGTTGCCTGGCGTGAGCAATAGCGGGGCGACAGTGATGCGCCGAAAAGTCATACCGGCGCCATATCGATCATGTTATCAACGTGGGCGACAATAA
>JADFNA010000237.1 GCA_022563625.1 Candidatus Zixiibacteriota bacterium | reverse complement strand
ATTAGGGAAGCCGAAACAGAGGCCCAGAAATAGCTAGGCTGTGAAATAGTTATGGATGTGATACCGACTCCCGCAAAAGCTATGATAAAAGCCCACCAAAACACTTTTATGATCTCTGGTGGAATGCAAGATTGTTTTGGACCCACAATCAATGTTTCTTGCCACTGAAGTAATGTGTAGTTGTCGATTCCTAGTCCGCGCTCAAATTTCTTTAGTTGCATGAGAATGCTTCTAAAGTTATATCCTAAAGTCACAGTATACACTGCTCCAACGGCGAGGATAAATTCTACGAACAGCGTGCCGATTAGAAGCATTTTGTTGTCTAGGTAGCACGTCTCAGTACAAAAATAATTGTAGAGTAAGTAGAAATATCCACTAATTGTTGGAACTAGAATGACTAAGAACCTGATGATCTCTTGCTCTCTATGACGGAGCGCTACAAGCATTTGCTGATGAGCGTTTACTAACGCACTCGTTCGGGGTTTTCCATCTGAATCATCCAAATTCTTTCTCCTTTACCATTCAGCGTGAGCGTGGTCCAAACACACGGGTGGCCTGCCCTTCTAGGGCAGGTTTCTAGACGCAATCTAACCACTCACAACCAACTCGTCAATCGCCATAGGAACGTCGCGATCACCCTGATACCAGCCAAAACTGGACCAACGCCATTTTCCGGATGGTCCACCAGGCTGCGATTGATGGGATTCTTGTGGCAATACTCGATCTTTCGAATCACTGATTCCTGTGTCCTGCAGTTGTGATCGTAAAATCGCGCCTGCCAGAACACTCTTTTCTGGATGCCATACCGTGTCACCAATAGCGACGCCGGAACTGTCTGGGCAACGTCATGCATACGTTCGAACATTCGCTTTGCCGAGCGCGATTTGATTTCTCCAATCAGTGAACCGATTTTGGAATCTTTCTCAGGCCGGGTGGCCCACCTTTCAGGTGGATTTCTTCTCTTTAATGCGGGAACCCACCCAAAGGGTGGGCCACCGGTCGGTTTTTGGTATTGGGGAAATTCACAGTTGATAGTTCACTAGAAACCTGCCCCAGAGGGGCAGGCCACCAGGCCTGCTATAGAGTCAAACCTGGTAAGGGTATGTATGTAGACAAATCGGACTCACTATCAAGCAGGACGATCTTAGAACTTTTCAGATTGTTATAAACTTAAAAATTGTAAGTTAAGTTTAGCTTTACTGGCATAATATCACCATATGGAGAAGAACATAAAGTTAACATTTCAAGTTTAAACTTATAATGACTGGGAGTATGATGACCTATAATTCCTCCAGTAAGACAACCGATAACAGCCCCGCCAATAATAATTGACGTTATCTCTCCTATATGAAATTCGAACGGCTCATGTGTTTGTTTTTCATCCCACTTTTTGGCAACAAATATTCCAACACCTGTTCCAATGGCAAATCCGAACACAGCTCCGAAGACGGTGTGGCGCTTAACGCGATAGGCTGATTCCACATTACTGAGAGCTATCGTGGTTCCTTTACGCAGAGTTAACGAATCACTATCATTTTTTAATAAATGTCCCTGGTATTCAATGCCATCATTAGTAATGAAGCGATACTCTTTTCCACATTTAAATTTGCTTTCGCAATAAGCATTCGAAGTAAATGTTATGATTATTACAAAACAGATAAATACTGATAATAATGATTTCATAGTCCAAAGTCCTTTCTACGGGTTTTGCAATTTACACCTCTATTCTATATCCGAGATTTCCCATTTAAATTAGCACCCGCACGGGGGAAGGCCTGGTGGCCTGCCCCTCTGGGGCAGGTTTCTAGACGTAATCTAAACTTTAGCAACCAAATCGTCAATCACCTGGTGGCCCACAGATCTCTCCAAAAACACTACAAAACTACCGCTGAATCAAACACGCGCTATAAGTGATGAAACGTGAACTCACAGATTCAAGCGCCACACAAATATCCGCCACAAATACATCCCCCCAAATCAGCGGAATACACACGACCAAATAAAACAAACATATACCAAACGAACCCATTTCAGCATGAGCGCCTCACCACTGGCGGTGGGGCGCCCGGGACCAGCCGGGTTACGGTCGAGGTGATGAACGACTCGAATCAAAAACGCCCGCCTAATCCTATGGCGAAGAAGAAATGATCATAATTCACGGATGTCGCGTTGAGGGTCTCAGTTCCGAAAATCGATTGCGCAGTAAACGGCCCGTTATCAACTGAACCGACAAATCGGAACTGCAGGCGTGACTCAATGAAAAATCGCCGTTGAAGGGGCGTTTCGAGGCTCACGTCAAAGAGCGCCCCGAGTCTCGTATGATCGTATTGACCGCCAGATGGATCCACTGACGAGCGAAATGCGGTCGCTTCAAGAAAATATAACGCAGGGCCGACTCCGAAACGCAGCGCCCCAAATATGCTCGTCGACGCTACTGGCGCTATTAGGTATCCATAGCTTGAAACCCCTACTCGACCGGTTTCGAAGAGAGACATTAGGGACTTGTTTCCAACTGTCTCGGCGAAATCGATATTCGCCACGTGAAGCGATATAGCGTAAGGCTCAGTGAGATTCCTTCGAATCGCAACTAACTCTGACCCGTGGTGTTTCGAAAGAGGAAACCTGGTGGTTGCAGTAAAAATTGTCACATCGTCATCGTATCCATCACGAATAAGGGCGCTTTCTATGTCACTGCCGGGTCCCAGGAAGTTCCCGCCATGCAACACCGATATCGACCAGTGTCTGCCATGATCAGCAGCCACTGCCGTTTCTTGTAAGAAGATACAAAGTCCGAATAATAGATAACTGAATAGTGACAGATTGAACTTAGCTTTTTCGCATCCGGTCATTTGACTGCCTTCAGTTTCGCAGGTCATGAACCCCGAGTTCCTGGCGATTACTTTGCCGCCTTTTTGATTCTACAGGAATGAAGATACGACAGCCCCGGCTTGCGGCACGGAATCAGTTGTACTTGATCACGTCACCGGAAACGGTCACGGTTCGCGTGACATAGAGGCCCCCTGTCACCAGGATTATCAAGATGTCACCGAAATTGTGCTGTTCGCGCACACGCAAGTTGATAACAGCATCGCCGCCGAACTTTGCGATCTGCGTCTGGAGGAACTCCGCAAAGTAACCATGATTGTCTCCGGCGGGTTTATTGGCAGGGATAAGCCCCAGCGCCCAGCCGGCCTTGTCGTTGACTTTGAAGCTGCCGACAACCATATAGGGTTTTCCGGCGGCGTCATTGAGTTGCGCTGATTCCTGCAAGCTGGTGGCGTCCAGCGCGATAGTGGCGCAGGAGAAGATGAATAGGAGACTGAACAGCGCGAGAACGCTAATCTTCTTCTTCATGGATTTGCCTCTTTCGTTGGTGATGTTTTCAGTGGACAACGATTGTCTTAGTTCAACGATACAGGCTGTTACAGTTTCTGTCAAGGGCGCCGGACCAGGTCTTGTACGTCACGTTTTGTATATCTACTTTTTCGAGTCAAAGCCAATGCGCTTGGTCTTTGACGGCGGAGGCTTCATCAATCGTCGAATTGTAGCCAAGATAGCCTTAATGTCTCCGTCATGACCGGCGACTTTTCGGTCGAGAGCCGCTAGATTTTTCGAGATTTCCTTGTGTGTTGAGAGGATTTCCCGCAGCCGTACAAATGCTCTCACGACAGAGATACTCGCGTCAACAGCCTGTTGAGAGTTAAGGACACTGGCCAGCATAATTGCGCCGTGCTCGGTGAATGCATACGGCCGCTTTCTCCTGCCGCCCCATGCCGATCTTGAAGTTGCAAATTGCAACTTCAAGTTGTCGAATTCTTCCTTCGTCAGTTGAAACATGAAGTCCTCCGGAAACCGGTCCCGATTACGCCGAACCTGCTCGTTTAACCGCTTGGTCGGTACGCCGTATAAGGCCGCCAGGTCCCTGTCGAGCAGGACTTTCTCGCCGCGAATGGTCTGGATCAGCGGCTCGATCTGATCGACCAGAACAAGCTCCGTGTCTCCGGTAGTCCTTGCGTCTCGCCCTGTTGGCGTCGGTTTCTTACCCGCCATAATCCAGCCCCTCCAGATTCACCTTGATCCGGGCTTGGAGTTCGTCAGATTCGGCGAA
>JADFNA010000236.1 GCA_022563625.1 Candidatus Zixiibacteriota bacterium | reverse complement strand
TCAAAAACCCCAGAAAATCATCCGATTGCTGGCAAACACTCGCCATGAACGCTATCAATCCCGTATAATGAGAATAGAAGCGCTGGTTGATTTTGAACTCTCCGCGCTGTGCAAGTGTTAGCGGCTGATACCGGCTCCCTGGCAAAACAATAGGACGGAGTAGTCGGCGGCATCGTGTACGACAGATAAAAATAACCGGCGCGAACAACAGCGTTTAATGATACATAAGACTAACGAGATACTATATGACAATCCGAGTACAGACGATGCAAATGGCGCCCGCCAAAATACCATACCAGAGGCTTATACGACGCTCCCTTGCGGGCGCAACGCTGGCGGTTTTTCTTTTGAGCGCTTTCTATCCCGCTCATTTGTCTGCCCAGTCACTGCAATCTAAAATATATCGCGCACGCGACCGGGTGCTTCCGGCGCTGGTGCATATTCAGCCGGTTGTTTCCGATTATCGAACGGGAAAACTACAAAAGCAGTCGGTCGTCGGCTCCGGGGTGATCATTCATCCGGCCGGTTATGTTGTCACGAACTTTCATGTGGCCGGCAAGGCCGACCAGATTCTGTGCACCTTGTCTGACAAAGAACAGGTCAAGGCTACTCTCGTGGGAGGCGATCCTCCAACTGACCTGGCGGTTATCAAGCTGGATTTGAGCGAATACAAGGGGCAATTATATGTCGCCGAGTTCGGCGATTCTGATTTGCTGCAGGTCGGCCAGCAGGTGATTGCCATGGGCTCGCCGCTGGCCCTGGCGCGCTCGATCACGTCGGGAGTGATTTCTACGCTCGATCGTTACTTCCCGGAGGACACCCGCCTGCCCTCCGGCGAAAGGACCGGACAATACAATCTCTGGCTGCAAACCGACGCGGCGATAAATCCGGGGAACTCCGGCGGGCCTTTGGTGAATCTCTCGGGGCAGGTCATCGGTATCAACTCGCGCGCTTCTATTTTTGCCAATAACATCGGGTTTTCGATTCCGTCAAACATTGTGCGCAAGATAACCGACCGGCTGATTACCGACGGAAAAGTTGAGCGCAGCTGGATTGGCATCCATTGCCAGCCGCTGCATGAACTCGAAGTTTTTTTCGGGTCAAGCGCTGAACGCGGCGTGTTGATTTCCTCAATCGACCCCGACAGCCCGGCCGAGGCGGCTTTGCTCAGGGCCGGTGACATAATTGAATCAATTAACGGGGTAACTGTTTCGGCGCGATTTGTCGAGGAACTGCCGAAAATTTATCGGATGATAGCCGATTATCCTCCCCGCAGCGAACTGTCTCTGGTGGTCCGGCGGCGCGAAGAAATCTTTTCAGTCATCACTCTAACGCAGCGCCTGGGAGACCTGCAGGGCGAAGATCTGGAATGTCCGGAATGGGGTTTTGCCGTCAAAGCAATCACCCAGCAGATGGCCCTTGATTATCAACTGTCCACCTCGAACGGCGTCTTTGTCTCCGGGGTGAAACGTCCCGGACCGGCGTTCAGCGGGGGATTGCGCTCGGGTGATATTATCATAAAAATTGATGACAAGAGGCTTGCCGACCTGGCGTCATTTTCGGAAGCGTATCAGGCGGCTGTGACCGACAGTACCGCAATTTCTCTCCTGACAGTGCGGCGCGGACAGGCAGTCAGATTTGCGCTCATGAAAACTGAAGACTCAGGCTCTGATTCCGATCAAACCATCAGGGACAGCGGGGACAGCGCCAGCGAATGAGACCCCACGGCGTCCGCCCGTTTGGACAAGCACAATGCAGCCACAAAATAGAATTCGAAATTTCCGCTCGGGGGGCGTCCTGAAACTCGGGAGCCTTGGACTCTGCTCAATCCGATTTTTCAGCCCCTTCGTATTGATTTTCTTCGGACTGAGTTCTCTGATCTCTGCGCAGAACTTTGATTTCAAAAAGCTGAACAAGAAAGCGGAAAAATATACGGTTATTGTCAACGCCACAGTCGCCGTATCTATGGGTTCTGAGCCGTTCGAGTCAAAAGTCCGCGGTCTGGGAATTGTCGTCAATGACAGAGGGCTGGTCATCGTTGACGCCGAGTTAATCGACTTCAGTTCCGGTCTTTCGAGCATTTACGGCGGCTCTTCGAGTTTTGAAGTTGTGAGGATGAACATTCAAACCCTGGACGGCAGGAAATTTCCGGCCAGATGGATCGGTTCGGACCGCTTTAGCAGAGTCGGCTTTTGCCAGATTGATGCGGGCGGCTCATTCGATCACGTTACCTTCAGGCCGCGCGATGACTTTAGGGTCGGTGAATGGGTCGCGTTGTTCTTTCTGTTGCCCGACTATGTTGAGCCGCCGCTTGCGGCTGACGTGGGAATGATCACAGCCGTCCTGGCTGAGCCTGAAACTTCTCCGTTGTTAGTCGGGTTCTCTGAAACTCAGACAAATTCGGTTATTTACGATGAGCGCGGGGATGCTGTGGGGGTACTGGGCGCCGTTGCCAACCGTTCCGGCGACCTGGGTGATCCGGCCACTTTTCTGGGTAACCTCGGCGCTTCGTTTTCCGGTTATAATATGCTGGGAATTCTGACAGCCGAGCGTTTAAATCCGTTGATCAATGATCCTCCCAGATCAGGCCAGAAAAACCGAGGCTGGCTGGGTGTCTCGTTCCAGGCGCTTAGTAAAGACATTGCCGATTACTGGGGCCTTGACGCCAAAGGCGGAGTGATCCTGAACGAAGTTATCAAGAATTCACCTGCGGCCCTGGCCGGGGTGGAAGTCGGCGATATTGTCCTGGCGGTGAACGGCGAACCGATGAACCTGGATCGGGAGGAAAACCTGGTGGTATTCAGACGCATTATCTCCGAACTCGGCGCAAACGCAGTCGTCGAGTTTGATATCCTGCGCCGCTCGGCTGAAGACAAATTTGAGCCGCACACCCTGGTGGTTGAACTAGGCGAAGCGCCTCTCACCTCAGCTGAGGCGGAGACGCATGAGGATGATAGGTTTGAGTTCAAAGCCAGAAATCTGGTTTTCAATGATTTCTTGAACTATAACCTTGACCCCGAGCGCTTCGAAGGGGTCTGGATCACCGAAGTCAATTCCGGCGGATGGGCCTCTCTGAGCGGATTGCAGGCGGGTGATATAGTCCAGTTAATCAACGGAGTTGAAGTTGGCTCTGTCGAAAAGCTACGCGAGGAAATGAACAATATCCGCGAACGGGAGGCCGGAGAGGTCGTGTTTTTCGTCTGGCGTGACAACAAAACCCTGTTCGTCAATATCAAGCCTGACTGGGAAGATGAATCCTAGCGCCGATTTTTGACCGGTTGCAGATAGTCCTCTGAATCTTCAATTTCTACCGCTTTTCGATTATCCGCTTACATCATTTGTTCCCTTTTCGGACACTTCTCTATATTGTTATCGGGCTTCGTGTTATACGGCTCTACTGGCATATTTGGCAGATATGGCTGAATATCCGGGTTGCCAAATTCCACCGCACAGGTTTAGTTGGTGTGTGGCGCCCTGTTTGCGGGGTACAACTCGAAAGGCTGGATTGAAGCCGCAACAGACCCGTGACCCAGGACCGAGAGGTAACAAATATGAGAGCAAGTCTAACAACCCGCGCCAGAATTTTCCTGACACTTGGCTGTCTGGTGTTTGGAGTGATACTGGCGCCCGATTCGGTTTTTGGTTTTTCAGGACGGGTGACTGTCGGCAATGTCAACACGGCGCCGGGAGAAAAAGTCGGCGTACCGGTCTATATTGGCGGTAATGACGTAGCTTTTAGCGGTTTCAGATTACCGTTTCGCTTTGATTCGCCTGACCTTATCGCCGATTCCGTCTCGGCCGTAGGATCAATTCTCGATTCGAGTATGAACCCATTCATAAGTATCGATCAGGACTCTCTCTATATCGGAGTCACCATGCTTCCGCGCTTTGACACTACAGGAGGTATTCCACGAGTGACCGCCGATACCGGTTTGCTGGTAACGTTCTGGTTTACTGTGTCACCGTCAGCAGGACCGCAGGTTATCATTATTGATTCTCTGGATACCGTTGATACAACGATGCTGCCGCAGTTTACGCTGATTTTCCGCCGCCTTGAATTTGTCATAGATTCTCTGGGTATATCAATTCCCGTCACACCCGAATTTACCCCCGGCGGCGT
>JADFNA010000235.1 GCA_022563625.1 Candidatus Zixiibacteriota bacterium | reverse complement strand
TCCCCCGGCTCCAGGACCAATATCGCGCCTTCTTCATCAATTCCGGTCAGATACCAGAAATTCGCATCAGCGCGATATCCTGCGTCAGTGCGTGAACCCTGTGAGTAGAGCGCTGCGGCGCCTTCACCAAGTGAATCCAAAAGCGCCTGTCGGCGCTGTTTGAAAGTTTCAACTCCGATTTGCTTTGGGCTGCAGGGGTTTTGAAATTGAGCATACAGGTCACCAGTGTTTAACAGTGCGTACCCGGCAATGAGAAACATGACGGTAATTGCATTTACCAACGAATGTTGATACGTGAAGCGCTTAGAGAGAGTCATGGGAGGGGATTCCGGTATATTAAGTTATTGAATTGATTATCTTCCTTAGTTGCGCTGCATATCCAATACAACACAGCCCAATACATCACCTGCCTCCAGCCGTTAAAAAATCTTATTAATCACTTCCGATGGCTGTTTTTCAACGGTGACTCCAATCAGATACGACAGGGTAGTTTTGCATGTGATTTCTGTGTCTGGACCCTTCAAAACGATTCAGAGTTCAATAAAGCGCCCCGGACTAATTGCGGCAAGGCTAGCGGATGTGAAAAATTAGCCGAAGGGCATTAAATTCTCTTTTGAGCAAACAAAAAAACCTGATGGCAGCGAAATCGCCGCCATCAGGTCGGATAACTGTTGGGATTTACTTAGTGACTCCCAACACGAGCTTGATTGGAGAGAGGCTAAGTAGCAGTCACCTCACGTATGTTTGATTTCAATCCTATCACCTCCTTTCCTGTGTACCCCCAATATCGGTACCGACCGCTCTTTTGTCAAGGAAAAAAAGCCCCGTCTCGTCCCCCCCCCCGTTCCTCCCCTCCCCGCTTTCCCCCCCTCTCCCCGCGTAGATATACAAACGATGAGATTCGCGAATGGCTGAGCGAAAGTTGATAGCGCGTTTGGCGAAAGGCGACAATTCCTCGCTTGTCGATTTTGTGTTATGGGTTATATTGACAAGACAGTCTCTCCCTGGCGGCCCTAGAGTTGCCGCTGATCGAGGGTCGCAGCTACTTGTTAGGTGCATTCATGATTATCGGCTTAACTACAAAAAGACTCGCAATTATTGGGATTGCCTTCTTTGTTGGGACTTTTCAGCCCATTTTCGCCCAATCTAACCGTGTAAGGCTTGATCTCTTGTTACACATTCACGGAAGTGATTCAGGGTCTCGTATCGGGATATTCTTCAGCCCCTTGGGTGACATAAACGGCGATGGCTATGATGACATCGCTCTCGCCAGCCTCGCTAGCTTTTCTCCCAGAGAGGTCATGGTCTATTATGGCGGAATATCACCGGATACCATAAAGGATCTGACGTTGAGGTTCGGAGATATTGACGGGAATCGAGATTTTGACGGAGACGGCATAAATGATATTTCGATTGTGACTTATGATAGTACGTGGCTAATATATAAGGGGTTCAGAGATTCAATTGAAACTGTTCCGTCCGACTCAATTAGCGTCCCGGAAAGGGAATCGAAGTTCAAGTTCATTGAGGGGGGATATGTAAATCTAGATCCATACGCTGATTATTTGATCAGTAGCTGGTCCGTTGAAATAGATTCAAATCGCATTCGATACTATGAATCCCCTTTCATCAACCGTGTTTCCAGTTGGGAATATGTTGAAGGTTTATCGCAGCACGATCTCAGGAGTTTTGGTTTCATTGATTACAACTGCGACTCATTTCAAGACATCTATTTAGGTTTGTTGGCACATGTAGATTCAGTTGGGAGCGTCAAAATCTTTTACGGCCCGACATTTTCATCAACTCCAGACGTGATAATTGAAGCTCCTGTAGGATTCGACTCCGTAAATGTGCGTCGATTTGTTGAATCCTGCTCAAATATCGGAGATGTGGATGGTGACGGGTGCGATGATCTATATGTCCAATTCGAACTCACGCCGTTGATCTATCGAGGTTAAATAACTCCTGATACCCTATTCGATTATCAGTTGGACCTTCGCTCGGCCCATGCAAGCAAGCTCGGCGACGTAAACGGCGACGGTGACAATGACTTCTTAGTCAGAAACGCCAGCCGCTCAGCTTTTGGGTCGGTTGACCTCTATCTCGGGGGCGATGTGTTCGATATCTTTATGGATGTGTTTGTGGTAAAAGGTGATCTTCCTCCAACTCTGCAGGACCAAATAGGATGGCGCTTAGAACAGGCCGGTGACTTTAATGGTGACGGGTTTGACGATATCATGTTCGCCAGCCAGAACTTTGCGGGAGGCGAACCACGTGATGTCTGGATCATGAAAGGGAGCGTTGACATAGTAACCGACGTGGAAGACGATGACGATATAGCGCTGCCCAAAGGTTTTCAGTTGGATCAGAACTACCCCAATCCCTTTAATCCGGAAACGACTATTGAGTTTTCACTAAAGCGCCGAAGTGATGTGGAACTTGTTATATATGACGTCTTAGGACGGCGCGTAAAACAGTTGATAAATCAAAATCTTTCAGCGGGAAGCTACACGCTCGGTTGGGATGGAACGAACCAGGGAGGCAAGACTGTCGCCTCAGGTGTGTACTATTATCAACTGAAAACGGACAATACCGCGCAGTCAAAAAAGATGCTGCTCCTTAAGTGACACGCCGGTAAACACTAGGATATGTCAGACGCGCCGGCATAATAGGTAGGCAAGCTAAGAAGATGAAACAAAACGTATAATCGCTGCAAGCTGCGCCTCGCCATCAAGCCCGGCCTCTTTCATGCACATCTCGCCCGGGCCGCTGCCCAAATATGCGCCGCCTTTGTGCGGATAGAGCGTGTATTCGCGTCCCCTCTCGGAGGTTACCCAGCGGTATGTGGTCGGCAAAGAAAACCCGGAAATCATCATCGCTGATTGGGAAGTCTGGGCCGGAAAAATCTCAGCGCGCCGACTTTCAGCCAGCAAGTTAAAAAGTTCGCAGCTTGCTATATAATACACATCAAGATTCAGGCCTTTTTCTTTAAGGCGCGGCAACACGTCAGAGACAAAGACATTCGTGACATCACTTCCTTGATAAATTAAAGTCGCATCCGGCTTGCCATTGGCGGCCAAAAGTTTGTACACACCGTTCACCGAATCTTCAGCCGGCGCCAGGCCCAGCGACTGCCGGTCAAAAACTGTTTCACTCGGGCGTGTCACATACACCGCCAGAACCGCCGGACGCGCTTTCAGTCCGGCCACAACCAGCGGCCACAGATCGTGCGCATCCCACGGGGTTAACGTCACAACAGCGCCTTGTGGACAGTTGTCCTGGAAAAACGCCAGCGTATTTGGCTCGGCGTGTGTTGGACCGTCCTCGCCGGTCTTGACTCCCGTGTGGCCGCAGAGAATGACAAAGGTCTTGGTTAGTTCGTCAAGGTTGCGCTGTTTGATTGTCTGTTGGGCGACCGCGTGGGTGCGGGCGGCGATGACATTTAGCGGAGCAATAAATGCCCCGTAAGATGCGCCGACAGCGAGATGCCGTCCGATTGTCACAATACCCGAACAAATCCCCCCGATTGCATCTTCGGTTATCCCGCCTGCGGAAAAAATGCGCGAGTCCGGGTTTCGCCCGGCATGCCATAACCCGCCGGCGAACCCGGCGCCAATATCCAATGTGTTGGTCGAACCGTACACATCGGCGGCCCCGGCCAGTATGGCGCCGTTTGTTTTGTGGTTTATGTCATTGAACACATGCGCCAGCGCTCCCCGCAGAGTCTGTTTTGAACCGGGCTTATAGGAACAGTTTGCGGGACGGTTGAGTGGAGTAATCGAATCAGCGTCATACAGCGCCGCCAGATTTGGCCCGTCATTGTCAGCGGTAGCCGAAATCTTCTCCATCGACTTCCGCCGCGCCGAAATCTTTGCGCCCAGCGTCCGCACAACATCTGGCTGCGATTCAAACACCCTGCGCACAGTCATCAGCGATTCATAATATGCACGCTCAATCGAAACGGCAGATTTCTCTCCGTCCGATTTGCTTTCTGCAAAACGCGGAAAAGCCAATCCGAATTCTTTTTCAAACGGCCCGAGCGCCTGATAGTATTCTTCGCTTTCAAACTTGTGCCCGGCGCCATGTGATTTCTTACCCTCGATACCATATCGCCAGCCCTTGA
>JADFNA010000234.1 GCA_022563625.1 Candidatus Zixiibacteriota bacterium | reverse complement strand
CGGTTGATGCGTTATGTCGCTCCGTTATTTCCCGGAGATGCGTATGACACAGCGTCGTTTGAAGCATTACTGGCGGCCCGAGGCCTCGGTGACCTGGATTGGTTTGTCGAGAGAAAACGAAATTCCAGGCTGATTGCCCCGCCTCTTGATATACCTACGCTGCGTGAGACATTTCCTCAGGCGCAGAGTGAAACTATGTCGTGGCTGAAAGAAAAAACAGACCACTGTCTGGCCGGACGATTCAGCGAGTTTGGTTCGGCGTACACGGATGTGCGTGATCCGGAAGGAGGAATACACTGGCTGGAGGATTTCAGATCAGGAGTGTCCTGGCCGCTGACACATCAACTGCGCACAGTTATAGTAAAACATGACAATATTTCAGATATTAAAACAGTCTGGGAATTATCACGCTTTCAATGGGCGCCGAATCTGGCTCAGATGGAAGCGCTCAGCGGTGAAAGCAAATACCGCATGCGGTTTGTCGAGTTGGTTGATGACTGGCAGCGCAAAAACCCGTATTCGCTCGGACCGAACTGGAATTGTTCAATGGAGGTGGCGATTCGGGCGTTGAATGTACTCTATGCCTCAGAATTGTTTGCATTGTCAGGTCCATTGCCCGCGCCATTTGTCCGCACATTGTATGTGTCACTCTATCAGCATGGACTGCACATCCGAAACAATCTGGAAAACCAGGCCACCGGATTGAACACGAACCATTATCTGGCAAACTTGATCGGTTTGCTGACGCTCGGGAAATTGTTTGAAGAGCTGCCGGAGGGCAAAGAATGGATGAACTATGCGCTGGCGGAATTGACGCAGGAAATAGAATTGCAAACGACTGCCGATGGATTCTGCTATGAATCAAGCGCGAATTATCACTTACTGGTTTTGGAGTTTTATCTATATGCGCTGGCGTTTTGCAGGCAAAATGAAATAGCGCTTCCGATTTCCTATATGCGGCGCCTTTCTATCATGGCCAGATTCACTGAAGCGCTGCGGGCGCCAGACGGTACACTTCCCAATATCGGCGACAATGACTCAGGAAGACTTTTCAAACCCGCCCCCCGGAAAGACAGAGACCCGGGCTGGCTCATGGCCTGGGCGGTTATGGAAGGGATCAGCGGAAATGCACAGACGTCCATACCTGTGAATGAACCGGAGACGATCTGGTTTTACGGATATCGCCTGGGAATGAAAAACTCCATTTCAGGCCCGCCAACCCCGGAGGACCAGAACCAGCGCTCATCACGATTGCAATCCTGCTTCTACAGAGAGAGCGGTATTGTAATCCTTCGAGATCATGACTTAATGATGTCTGTGAATGTAAGCGATGTGGGTGTGGGCGGCCTGGGAGGACACAAACACAATGACCAGTTGGCGTTGACACTCTGCTGGGGGAAAGATGAATTTTTAATTGATCCCGGTACGTTTTGTTATACGAAATGCGAAGAGGAGCGAAACCGATTGCGTTCATGCGCGGCCCATTCAACCGTGACCATCAGAGATGCGGAAACGAATAGATTTCTGCCGGGATATATGTTTGCGCTTCGCAGGGACGGCGTTCCGCATGTATCAACCTGGCTCTCCACTCCTGAACTGGACTTGCTTCGCGCTGAGCATAATTGTTATCAGCGCCTGACAGGGTCGCCGGTTGTCATTCGGACGATTTATTTTGACAAACAACAAAAATTCTGGTTGGTCCGTGACGAGGTAATACCCGGACGCGGTTCGACGTCTCAAATGCCTGAGTGGAACAGCGCCCTTATTGTTGGAGATGTCGCAGTCACCGTCACTGGTCAGAGCGCAGTTCTGCAGAGTAGAACTAACCCGGAGAAAATATTGACGATCAGTTCTTTGACCACAGGGGCCGGTATGCTGCGTGAAGATTTCGATTCTGCGCCGTCTTACGGTGTTCCGCGTAACGGCACAAAGCTTATTTTAACACCTCCGAATGAGTCCTCAGAGCTCATCTGGCATATCTCGTGCGCGACAGAAAAAGGTCGGCGCACGCTGAATAAAAAGAGTCTGGCGGAAAAGTTGAAATTACTTGAGTGGACGGCTGATATGATCACATTCGCAGATGGCATTTCAATCAATAAGTTAAGCGCTGCTGAAACTGGGATGGAACCGTTCAAATGACCCACTCTCAAACACTGGCGCTTCAAGCTCCTGGCAGGGCGTTTTTGAACTTGTTTGACAAGCATGTTACAGGCAAAGCGCTCTGGTCAGTTCTGGCGCTGGCGTTGGCAGTTTTGTGCGCAGCGTCAGCAAGTATGCAGATGAGTTTCAATCTGCTGTTATTCAGCGCCGCGGCGCTGGCTCTGCTCGCCGCCCTTTCACACTCGCTTCAGGCGGCATCACTTTTCGGACTGTTTTTCTTTTGCGTTAAACCCGTATTCTGGAGGCTTGCCTATCATCTGGACTCGGGCGCGGGAACTTTTCCCGCCGTTGATCTGCTTAGATACTCAGGCGGCTTGTTCCTGGGGCTAATATGTGTCGCGGTCATCGTCAAGCGCATTGTCGAGCGCAGACCGTTCATCCACACAAAACTGGATATGACGCTTGCAGCCTTCATTTTAATAGCGGCCGCATCAGTATTCAATCCACACACGTCGTTGTTTCTGGGTATGGCAGGGATTGAGCGCAATATATTCCCGACGTTATTTTTGTTTTTTGTCGGGCGAGAAGTGATACAAACGGAGCGCGATTATCAGCGCTTTATCAAAATTGTAACAATATTTGCGATTGCGGCCCTTGTTTATGGTCTCAAGCACAGCCTTAGCGGACTGTGGGGCTTTGAGCAGACATACTTTGCAGATAAATATTACGCCAGCGGGCTGGATGGCTGGTTGACAATTGGAATCAAGGGCATTGAGTTCAGAACGTTTGGCGTATTTTTCGGATACATGGAGTTCACCTTCACCGCGGCGCTGTGGGGGACGTTGCTTTTGTCGCATGATTATAGCCGGATGGGGAAAGCATGGCGCATCGCAAAATGGGTAATTGGCGCGCTGCTGGCCGCATTGCTTGTGTCGTCGCTGGAACGGACCCCGATGTTGATGATTACTTTCGGGCTATTGGCGGCCTGGTATGTTAAATCAGCCAAACCGCGCCGCAAGAAAATACTTATCGGGTCAGCGGCAGTGATCAGCGCAATTATTGTTGCGACAACGCTTTTCCATAGACAGTTGGAAGAATCCGGAATTACGAAACTGCAGCGCCTGGCGGAGATCGCTGATCCCGCCAGCGCCTCTTCAATTCAAGATCGCGTTGATCGCATGTGGAAACCCACATTCAGAATTATTGCGGCAAATCCACTGGGAGTTGGCTCCGGCTATGGTTCAGGGACTGTCGCCAGCGCCAGCGCGCAGGGTTCGCAGTTTGCAGTGCAGCCACACAATGAGTTTATGCAAAAAGCGCTGGAATACGGCTGGCTTGGCGCTGCGTTGTTTGCATTGGCGTTGCTGCTAATGTTCCGTCTCCTGTTAAAGTCAACCGGCTGGACAGATAACAAAGTTCTAATAAACGCCGCCGCGGGCGGATGCGGCATATTGGTGGCGTTTATTCTCTGCGGCCAGGTGAATCTGCCATTTTCGGGGGCCTCGGGTTGTTTTTTCTGGTTTACGACAGGAGCTATCGTTTCTCTCACGGACCGTAATTCTGCGAAAATAGATTCTCACGAATCATTTACTCATACGGATGTGAATCACGAGGGAAGTGATGGATAGCGCGAAAAAAGTTTCATCAACAACGATGAAGTATTCAGGCGCCGAGCCTCTTGAGACGGTAAAATCTGACATAATATGTCTTTCCACTCAAGATTGGAATGATCTCTGGACACGCAAACAGCGGTTTATGAAACGATTTGCGGACGAGGGGCATCGTGTCCTGTACGTCGAAACCCAGTTTCACTGGATCAGTTATGTATTGAGATTCAGGGTCCAGTGGCGGCGGCTCTTTTCATTTTTGAAAGGCCCCGTGCAAATTGATAAAAATCTGTGGGTCTACACTCCCCCGCTTCTCCTGCCGTTTTTCCAGATGTCCAGGGTCCTGTGTTATGTGAATGCGCGCATACTTTCTTTTTTCTTGAAGCGAGTGACAAAGGCCCTGAAGTTCGCAAACCCGGT
>JADFNA010000233.1 GCA_022563625.1 Candidatus Zixiibacteriota bacterium | reverse complement strand
TATATGGCCCATTGCCGCCGCCCCAGGATGGCCCCACATCAAACCCGTTGTTATCAGTAGCGAGCCAGATCGACGCAGGAGGAAAAAACGTACTATCAACGCAGACTATTCCGTCCACGCCGGGGAATGTTAATGTGAAGGTGACAATGTCGGTGGGACCAATGGGGCCGAATCCCCCTATTCTGATGTTCGCGATCCCGCCTGTCAGGAAGGTGTCCGGAAGGTTTCCGTCCCAATTCCTAGAATTTAGCTGAACGCCGAAGGTCCAGGCGGTTTGCCATGCCGGCGTCAGTACAGGTCTTCCTGGGGCCTCGTGGCTCACAACACCGATTGACGCATCAGGACTGTAAAGCCGGAATCCCAATGAGGCTCCTTCAAGGCTTACGCTTGACGAGATGCTGAGTGTGTACGTGTATGTCCCGCTGCGATCAACTTTCGCCTGCAGACCGTTGATATCGTCAACAAAGACGGGTCCACCGCCAATCGAGATATCGATGTTAGCCGCCTGTCCCCGTACGGGAACTGATGCGCCAATCACGACACAGCCGACAAGCGCAATGCCGAGAAAACTCTTGAATCGTGTAAACATGCATTCCTCCTTTGGAATAAAAGCGGTGTATGTGAAAAATCGTTTACTGCTTCTTTATTTTTTATTACAAAATACAATTAAGGCGTGTAGATCAGCTACTTGAGTCAGGGCCAATCCCCGTTGAAAATCTGAACCGACACATGCACAATAAGGCCATGGCGCTATTCATGTAAGTAATAGCAATCACATTTGTCAACACCATCTACAGAATTTCTGTGCAATGACTCAAGCGTCACCTGTTGAGGCACAATCACTTAGTCCGAGTGTCTTGACCGGGTTGATCGAGAAGCTGCTCGACGCGGGTGGATTTAGCCGCGCTTGGCTCAGTTTCGACCGATGTTTGTCAGAATTTCCCGCATACGAGTAACCCCGGAACTGAAGTGGTTCCGGGGTTTTCTCTTGGTGGGCGTGTGAAGGGTGAGTAACTTTGGCTATTACATATTACTGCTTATGGTGACTCTTCAAAGATATACAGGCCGGTGTTCAGGTCGGAGACGATGATTTTCCCAGAGGGCAGGTATGGATAGACATTCCAGGCGCCGCCAAATCCGCCGCTGCCCTGAGGGAAAGTGTCATAATATCCGACTTCGAATGGCGCTGTTGGTGTAGCGACATTCCAGATGCGCAATCCTTCGGTATAATGCGCGATGTACAACAGAGAATCTTTGGTGTAACAGTTATGTGTGATTGCCAATGTATCGATAATAATGTCAAACACTTTTGTGACACTAAACGGATCATTGATGTCGAAAATCCGCGTGTGCCGATCATCGCCGATTTCATCGCCAACAGCGACAAATCCGCCTGCGATGTAAGCGATATTGTGGGCGCCTGAGCTGGGATAGTTAAAAATGCTGACAAACGACGGGGCAGATTTGTTACTGATATCGAGTACAAGGATTCCATTGTTGTTAATACCTGCGGCATAAAGCGTGTCATTATTGATCTCGATATCGTGATAGTAGAACAGCTGATGTCCACCTACCAGAACCGGACTGGCGGGGTCGCTAATGTCATAAATTTCCACTCCCCCGGTTCCATTACTACCCATGATATAGAGGAAACTCCCCTCAACCTTGCAATTATGTGCGCCAGAGGTCCCATTGGGCTGGATGGTACTGACCTGGACTGGATTGTTGACATCGGCGATATCAAAAATCTGTACCGGGAAATGTTCGTTAATCATAATCGCATAATGGCTGAAGACCTTGACATCTTTGGAATCCGATCCGCCGGGATTGGATGACGGCAGCAGCGCCACCGAAGCCAGCGGACTTGTGCTGAGGTCAATTATCTCAACACCACGGTCTCTGTCACAGAGCAATGCGTATTCTTTGCCGCTTATCGAGTCAACATATCCCCAGGAATCCCCGTATCTACCTGCTGTGCCCTTGTTCCAGGCGGCCAGCAGGTCTATGCCGCTGCTGACAGTCTGCGGAACAGCGACAATCCCGGCGCTTTTACCGAGATTCGGGCTGGCGAAACCGTCAGGTGGCGTGCAGGTTGGCGCTGCGCCACCGGCGAAGATTCTGGCGATCAGGAATGTAACATCAGCAATGTTTACATTTGTGTCAGCATTCGCATCAGCTTCTTTGTCGCAAACCGGGGCCGTCCCTCCGGCAAAAATTCGCGCTATCAAGAATGTAACATCCGCGATGTTTACTCCACCGGAACGGTTGGCGTCTCCGGCTGTTTCACAACAGGTGATGGCTGTCAACGGGCCAAATGCTTCCACTCTATAATGAATTGTATCGCCGGTTGTCAGACCGCTATGCAGATAACTGGTTTGTGTTCCGGGCAGGCTGTCAAGCAGCGAAGTCGGAAACTGCGCCGGTCCGGAGAAAATCTTGAAGTGGTCAACCGGTCCGATGTCATTCACCCAGTTGAGTTCGATAGATGTCGGTTGAGGAAGCGCATACAGATTCGTGACCTTGATTGGTTCGATCAGCAGTGAGGCAGGCAAGGACTGCAGGAAACCGAAGCCCGCACGCACTTTTGGCCACCAGGCATACAGCACGTCAGGAGAATCGATGAGGATGTTAATAGTATTGTATGTCAACCCGGTCCCATCATAGTCACTGTTCATGATGAACAAGTATTCGCGTCCTCCAAGGGGCGTCCCAATCGGGTCCCAACTCAGATTCGGCCCTTTCTGGGCTGCGTCTTCGACAAACAGGATATTCAAGCGGCGCGGGTTGGCGATGTCGGAGATGTCCCAGGCTGATCCGGGAAACGTACCGACACCGGAGGCCGGATAACCCTGATCGCGGCGATAGGTCTGGCACAGGGTCTGCTCAGCCGGGACGCTGCTGAAGCGTATTTCAACCGGCACATATTGTTCCGGTAGGATGGCGCTGTTAAAGAAACCTACTCCGTGAGAGATACTATTAAAAAATGTTGACCCGCCAAAGTTCACTCCACTCATCCATCTGGGATCGCCAACCCAGGTGGCGGCAATCTGTGGCAGGCTGGCCGCCGCGTCTGCAGAGGCCAGCGCCCCTGTGCCAAATGATGTCGCGCGGAGTTGGTATTTTTCCGGCAGAAGCGTGAACTCCATACCGGGCGCAAGTGTCGGACCGATAGGAAGCGCTCCCGCATCATATAGCCCCGGAACTGATTTGACGGAAGGTTGATTTGCAGACTGGCCTGATTGCGCCGCGCCTGACAGCGCCAGCAGTAAGAGAAGGGCGGTTGGATTTTTCACTGTTGATGGTCCCTTTTTGAAGCGTGGATGTGTGGCTAACCACCCGGGCCAAAACGGCGCAACGGGCCGGTCAAGCGTTTCTGAAAAATACGAGTGAGGGCAGCGGCCTAACCGTACATGACAATTACACTAAAAGAGTACAGTCAAAAAGGACATTTACAAATACAACGCTAACTGTGCTGTCCCGACAGACAATATACAGTCACAGGTACTAATTCGGCAAGAGGAAATAGTCTCCCAAAATAGTCTCGTGAACCGCATTCGCGCCTAACTTTGACTGCAAACGGGGGTCAATAAAAGAGGCCGATCGGCGTGTTTTTTTGCCGGTTGTCGATGGATAATGGATGGGGAGCATGTGAGTGTCAACGAGTGGATGCGAATGTGGATTGGGGGGCGTCGGCAAACGCTGCGGCGGGTAGAGGAAAAGTCAATGTGACGGTCGCTCCGGCGCCGGGAGCGGAATCCAGGGTAAATGTCCCTTTATGAGAATCCATGATTTGCTTGCAGATACGCAATCCAAATCCATGTCCGTCGTTCTTTGAAGTATATTTCCTGTCGAAATTTGCGCTTAATAAGGATGTGTCAACTCCACAGCCATTGTCAGTTATGGAAATCACACATGTCTTGCCGGCGGTGTTTTCCGTAAGTGATATGCCAATACGCGGGTTCGGCTGTTCCCGGCATGCGTCAGCGGCATTGTTGAGGATATTGTACATCAGTTGCTGGAAAAGCTGTTGGTCTGTTTCGATGAGACAATCTTTTTTCGGCCTGGCAAAGTCGATCAAGACTTGCTGGAAGCGTTTCTGCGGACGAATATATTTGACCAGCTCTTCGATTTGCGTCCCGATCTC
>JADFNA010000232.1 GCA_022563625.1 Candidatus Zixiibacteriota bacterium | reverse complement strand
GAAACAGGGACACGTTTTCGCGGTTCGTTTTCCACCGGTTTCAATGCGCCGACACTGGTCCAGCTTTTTGACGCGTTCTCCGGCAACCGAAATCTGTCCCCTGAGAAAAGCGATAGCCGGGAAATCGGTATTGATCAAGCGGCGCTCTCTGAGCGTCTGAGATTTGGGGCGCTGTGGTTTAACTCGGATTTCAGGGACATGTTCGGGTTTAACCCCATCACCTTTCAAACAATTAATATCAACAGCGCCTCAGCCGAAGGCGCAGAAGTCTACGCGCAGTATAGCCGTCCGGATTTTCGGGCCCGGATTGATTATACATATACAAAATCAACAGACAATGCCGACGGCGCCCAGCTTATCCGGCGGCCCAAAAATAAAATCGGCGGACTCGCATCATTTGAACCGGCGGACCGGATTGCCGCCAGCTTATCAGTCACACATGTCGGCTCGCGGGATGATTTCAATTTTGACGTTCCCTTCCCACAGGCGCCAAAACGCGTCAGACTTGACCCGTATACATTGGTGGCGCTCGGCGCCTCATATCAATTCAGCGATTTATGGCGGGTGTTCGGGCGTGTTGAAAATCTGTTTGATGAAGACTATGAGGAAGTGTTATTTTTTGGAACACCCGGACGGGCGGTGTATGCCGGTTTCCGCTTGTCTCCTTAGCGCCATATGATTAGCGCGCTTTTAGTCATGTACTGTGACAAACCGTTGAAAACGCTGTCGCCATTTGTCTGGATCGGTGGCTTGCAAATACGGTTTGGCCAGTTCAGAGACTTCCTGGCGAGTCGGTAAACCACCGGCTCCGAGATCAAGAAAAGCCGAGAGTTTTTTCACCAGTGACTCAAGCGCCCCACATGGTATTCGGTTGTCAATGGGAAACAGTTCAGAGTATGAGAGCGCATCCGGCACGACCGGAACAGAGCCGCAGGCGACAGCTTCAATAATTGAAATACCATAAAACTCCTGTGCAGCGGTCGAGACAACAATGTCAGCCCTCGCCAGGAGTTTTTCATATTCGGCCCGTTCCGGGACAAACCCGAATGACACGATGTGGTCGTGTAGTTTTTTCCGCGCAAGTTCAAATATCGCCGGGGCCGTATCAAAGCGTTCACCGGCAACTATCAGTTGAAAACCGGCGCCTCCTTCTTTTAATTTGAATAGCGCCTCGAAAAACAACTCCGGTCCTTTGTCATGCTCCCAGCGATGGTTCCAGAGAATTGCGGGCGGGTCGCTTCGTTCTGCGAAGTCCCCCGGTGAAATTCGGATTGGTATGGGAAAAACGTGAGAGTTCGACGTAATCTGATTCATGATCGCCTCGCACTCAAGTTCCACCGGGAGCTTGTTCAGAAACGCATCGGCGCCTTTCATAAATGTGTTCAGGTTGTACTGCGAGTTGAACAACACTACATCAGCAGAAAGCGCTGTAGTAATGCTGTTGTACATTATCTGCTTGTCAGATTCTGTCAGCGCTGTTCGTGACGGATATGCGAATTGATTTTCGTGGAAATAGACAATTTTGCGCGCCGCATGTAATTGGGGGCACAGGGCCAGTAATTCGGGGAGATGCAACAGCGAACCTGCAATCAATACGTCATATTCGGCGTGTATATCAATCCGCTGTGAAAACTGGAGGGCCCCCAGGCGATTGCGCCATTTCCATTGCCGGTCAGGCAAACTGTGCAGTGTCCATTCCCATTCAGGAAAGAGTGAAACTAATGACTGATACAAATAGAGATGCGAGAGGCTGGCAAACGGTTCGAGAAAGAGACAGCGCATACCGGGTGTGTCCCTTGTTAACGCGTAGGATTATGCGCCGGATTTATTTGATTTGTACTTGTCGAGTTCGCTGACCGCCAGTGTGTCAACCAGTTCATTATACGTGTCTCCGGTGTGCCCTTTGACCCAGCGCCAACTGATCTCATGTTTACCTGCGAGTTCATCCAGCTCGCGCCAGAGGTCTTCGTTGAGTACCGGCTTTTTGGCGGTGGTTTTCCAGCCGTTTGTTTTCCAGTTATGGATCCAGTTTTCGATACCGTTCTTGACATACTTTGAATCAGTATAAAGCGTCACACGGCAACTGCGTGTCAGCGCCCTGAGCGCCTCAATCGCGGCAGTCATTTCCATGCGGTTGTTTGTGGTTTTCGCCGCGCCACCGGAAAGCTGTTTATTCTTGCCATTGAACTTCAACACCGCCGCCCAGCCGCCCGGGCCCGGATTGCCGCTGCAGGCGCCGTCGGTGTAAATTATCACCTCGCTTGTGTTACGCTCAGCAGCCATGAGAAAAAAGCAAGAAGTTAGTCATCGTCGTGATTATCGTTATCATCATCGTTGTCGTCATTGTTGTCGTCATGATGGCCGTCCCCATCGGCATTATCGCCGGTATCAGGAGAGACATCGTAATTCGCATACACTTTTTTGATGGCCGCTTCGGCCCCGGAAATCCACTCAAAAAGCGTGTCCCGCTTTTCCCCTTCAATCAGTTTCCCCCAATGCATGATACGATAAGAGAAGATCGGCATCTCGCCCTCTTCAATAACTTTTTTGATTTCATCCAGTTGTTCCAACTGGGTTGCATGGCCTCCGAAGGGAAAACCTTTGTCCAGGTCCAGATGTTCGCGGGCGTCTTCAAGATGGCCATCCATCCAGCCGCCAATCAGCGGCAGGCTGTGATACCAGGGGAAAACAGTCTGCGATGTGTGACAATCAAAACAGCTATTCTTCAACATCGGCTCAACGGTTTTGTAGCTCTCCGCGATCAAAGCATACACACTGTCTATTGAGTTTTGCAGGGCCGGTTGAGCAGCGCTGTCTACAACCTGGCCGCCATCAGCGGCCGTAGCTGCGGCTGTTGAATCCTTTTCTCCGTCATCATGTTTCTTGTCGCCGTGTCCATAGGCGAATGTAAGGACCACAAACGGAAACACGACTGCTGTAATGCCCAGTGTGACTAGAAATCTATTCGAGCGCGCCTGTTTCGTTAACATCCATTTCCTCCATGACTTTACTATTTTAAATACCTGTCGAACCATTTCGATATCCAGTGTAACCGCGCCACGCGCCGGTCCGGGCGTCCGTGGCGTGACAGCCCATGCGGCTCCTCGGGAAACCAGACCATCTCGACTTTTTTGCCCAGCCATTTGAGTTTCACAAACATCTGCATGGCCTGTTCCTTGTCACAGCGCAGGTCATTTTCGCTGTGAATAATCAACAGCGGAGTCTTGACATGTTTGCCGATATGTGTCAGCGGTGAACATTGTTTGTAGTTCTCAGGATTCTCCCAGGGCTGTCCACCAAATTCCCACTGCAAATCATAACCGATATCCGATGAGCCGACAAAGTTGGAAAGTTCGCTGACACAGCGCTGTGTCACGGCCGCGCGAAAGCGGTTCGTGTGGCCAATCAGCCAGTTGGTCATGTAACCACCGTATGATCCTCCGGTGGCGCCTATCCGTTTTTTATTTATGAACGGCTGCTTTTCCATATAATCTGCGGCCGCCATGACATCTTTGTAATCCAAATCACCCCAGTCGGCGACAATTGAGGCGGCGAATGTTTCGCCGCGCCCGTTGCCTCCGCGCGGATTGGTGTAGAACACCACATATCCCCGCGCCGCAAGATAATTCATTTCATGGAAAAACGAATTACCGTACTGCACACGCGGTCCGCCATGTATATACAGTATTGACGGGTATTTTTTATTCGGATACCTTTTCAGGTTGAAATTCGGCGGAAATGCCATCCAGCCCTGCAGGCGGGTACCGTCAAAGCTTGTAAACCACACTTCCTTCGTCTTGCCGAAACTGATTTGCCCGCAGGTCGTGTCATTCACCCCGGTCAGCCTTTTGAGACGGTTATCGGCGCCATATGCGGTTGGAATGGTATACAATTCAGGGGTGCGCTTAAGGTCTGTCATGACAATCGCTGCAGTTGAACATTTTCCTGAAAGCGAAAACGCTTTGATATGCATCGGTTTTTTTGTTATCCGTGTCGGCGCTCCGCCGCGCACGGGCGCATAGAACAAATGCGTATTACCCGTATCACTGGCCAGAAAATAAATACGCCGACCATCAGGTGAGAATTTGATCTGCCCTCCAAACTCCGAATCGCCTGTGTCACCAATTGTCTGGTCCGCTGCATGCCGGTCGA
>JADFNA010000231.1 GCA_022563625.1 Candidatus Zixiibacteriota bacterium | reverse complement strand
GCAAGAATTTGAGCGCCTTGTCCGGTTAACGCGCACTCTTCAGCGCTAAACTCTGAGGTAAAAAGGTAAATTGTGTCGCAACGCTGGCTATCTGGCCCATGCGACTTTACACGGGGACTGAATTTTACTTATTTCACTTCCCGTTGCGCGGGCGCCAGCCCGCGCGGCGCGTCTTTGAATGCGCACGAGACACACTCCTCGGTAGCTCAGTTGGTAGAGCAGCTGGCTGTTAACCAGCGGGTCGTAGGTTCGAGTCCTACCCGAGGAGCTTGAGACTTTTGACAAAGAAAGCCCCGGCGATGTGATTCAACGGGGCTTTTCCTATTAAAGCAGCAGAAATTGCTGTTATTTCTTGCTTAGTTCATCTATCAACTTTTCGAGTTTTCCTAAGCGTTCGTTTAGCTCTTTGTTATTTTGTTCAAGTATGTCAACACGTTTGCTCTTTTCGTATAGCTCCTGAATCGCAGCGAAGGCGATGCCCGCTGGATCGATAGTGGAAATTGATTTGTCGTCGTTACCGACTCCGAACACGGCGTAAAACTCCTGTGCAGTCGGGCCGATGTGGCGGACGGCGTCATCGTCGCGCTTATAATTCCACTCGGTAATGGATAACGCAGCGATTTTGGCCAACAGTCCGGCCGCATTAACTGGTCTGTAGTTCTCCTTCATGTTCGCATCCGAGGCATTGGTCCAAGCGCCACCCGTTGTCAGGTACCCTCCTGTCGATGTATTGAGAAACCGTCCGGCCGGTATGTTTGCACTGCCGCCGGCATTGGTGAGGTAAAAGTGCCCGTCGGCGCGCAAGACCATTTGCGCGGCCCCACTGCTCCAAATGGAATCGCTAGAAACGATCGAGGCCGCAGCGGAAATGACGATGGCGCCACCGTTTTTTGCTTTTGCATTGGCTCCGCACGCGAATGAGTGCTGGCCGGAGGCAGTATTGTCCCTTCCGCCGGACACTGTGGCATATATTCCGCTCGCAATGTTTCTCGTACCCCCGCTGATGGTTGAATAAAATCCATTGGCGCTATTGGAATCGCCGCCACCGACAGTGGCCCCAGACCCGCTCGCCGTGTTGTTAGCGCCGCCGCCGACCGTTGACACATCGTTGCTGGCGGTGTTGTTGAGACCGCCACTGACTGTTGAAATGGAACCACTGGCGGCGTTGCTGTTGCCACCGCCGACCGTGGCAGACGACCCGCCAGCGAAGTTAAATTTGCCGCCGCTGATTGTTGAATAGGGTTCATTGGCGCCATTGGAATCGCCGCCGGCGATGGTGGAATGATCGCCGATGGCTGTATTGTCCTTACCACCACTGATTGTGGAATTGACTCCTATGGCAGCGTTAGTTCTTCCGCCACATACTGTCGCCTGATCGCTAATAGCCCTGTTGAAGGTGCCACCGCCGACCGTGGCAGACGACCCGCCAGCGAAGTTAAATTTGCCGCCGCTGATAGAGGAATAAATACCACCAGCTATATTCATAGTACCGCCGCCAATTGCAGAATAGTTCCCTAAAGCTGAGTTGGAATCAGCAGGTGTCGCTCCACCGCCTCCTGCAACTACAGAGTAAATCCCGCGCGCCTTGTTGTTTCTGCCCCCGCCAACGGTTGCTGCTGTGTCCGCTGCGGTGTTGTGCCTGCCTCCACTAACCGTTGCTGATGTCTTATCTGCGGTGTTTAGAAAACCTCCTCCGACCGTGGCCCAGGGACCGCTCGCTGTGTTGGTAGCACCCCCTCCGACTGTGGCATAAAATTCACTCGCGAAATTGAATGAGCCCCCTCCGACCGTGGCTATATTACCATTCGCAGTGTTGTCTCCACCACCGCTTACTGTGGCTGATTGACCACTCGCGTTGTTGCCCGTGCCCCCTCCCACCGTAGAAAATCTGCCACTGGCAGTAATGTCGAGACCTCCGCCGACAGTAACATAATTTTCCAATGCACTGTTACCGGTTCCTCCGCTTATCGTCGAGTAGTTACCGCTTGCTGTATTGGCAGTGCCGCCGCCAACGGTCGAATTTGTTCCAGTTGCGCTGTTTGAGGCACCTGCGACAAATGCACTCGTGCCAGTATTAGTATGACCGGGTCCAATAGTGGCCTTGCCGGATACTGTTAGGTCACTCTGAATCGACACATCACCTGAAATGACACCACCGGAGGCGCCGTCGACAGTGTTGACACGATGCGCATACGGCACACTGACCAACGCTACTCTCGGCGATAGTTCCGGATCACCCGCAACGGCTATTCCCAGATAACGCGTGGTTCCGTTGAATACTGAGTCAAAAACCGGATTGACCGTACCAAGCAGGACAGCGAACAGGCCGTCCGTGGATGTGACAATCTGGGTTTCGTCCCAAACGGGTGTACCCGCAACCGCAGCGTTATAGATGGTAAAAAACACCGAATACGATCCGTCGGGCACAGGCTCTCCAGCCGCGTCAGTCAGACGGCCCTGATAGTTAATGAGTTGAGGCGCAGCGGCTTGAATAGCCGAGGCCAATGTCAGCGCTAAGATAGACGCAATAACAAATGCTTTCCGCATGATATTCTCCTTTGGAGAGTGTTATGAAATTATGATGTCTTCCAGAAAGTAGAAGATGCAACTACTGCAATATGTGGACTAATTCGAATCGGTCAAGGGGTAATTGGTTGTCTGAGAGAGGGTTTGCAAATGAGTGCAACTGACAAATCAGGCCGCAAACAGCCGGAATTCACGTAGAAACGCTGATTCAATGGATAACTTATCCACACAAAAAGTTCGATAATAGTCCACGTAGGGGAGCTTTTCATTGTAATGAACTTAGTAGAGTCCGGCGGGCGCCGGATTAACCCGCGGGTCGTAGGATTTGAAAATCCGGCTTTGACAGACGAGTCCTACCCGGGGAGCTTTAGTTGTAACTCATTTTACAGCAAAAGCTTACAACTCTCAACCGTGAAATCATTTGACCTTAAGTTTGAAATGGGAACATCGTTGAAGATCCCGTAATAAAATTCAATGGGAGCAATGGTCCCCATCACTTGAATCTCACAGCAAGCTCTGATCCACCAGGCCAGGAGTAATATTCTTGACATAGAGGATCAACCTATGCATATTTGTTCTACCTCATCCACCTCACTGCCGTGATCCCCAGAATAAGGAGGTATGTTGTCACATAGGATGTTCTTGCGAAACTTGGGAGCTCTGGTGTGGTGTGTCTGTTGTTTGGAGAATGTGTCCGCGTATTATCCGACTGTCTCTGTGGATCCTGTCGCCCCAGAGGTCTCTGACACGGTTGTAGTAACAATTACAGGTGCGGGTCCCGATCTATGCTGGAGACTAGAAGGTGTTCAGGACAGTGTAGCAAACGACACTTTTTTCTATACCGTCCAGCTCTCCAATGGGGATTGCCCAGGCGGTTGTTTAGCGGATATCATGTTCTACAGTTACGTCGATACGCTGGGGATTTTACCGCAAGGCGCATACATAGTCAATGTGTTTGAGCATAACGACCCAACCTGTTGGGGCCCCCCCGAAGATACTCTAATCGAAACCAGCTTCTTGGTTGGAGACTCGGCGTGTGTGCCGTGCATCGCCGGTGACGCCAATAGCGATGAATCAGTTAATATCGCCGATGTCACACACTTGATTATGAGAATATTTACTGGAGGCGTTGCTGCTGACTGTTGCCAAGAGAGTGATGTAAATGGAAGCGGTGAAATCAACATTGCGGACATAACATTCTTGATCGCGCGCATATTTTCCGGCGGCCCGGCTCCTGTGTGTGGCCCGGCAGGCATGGGGTGCTAGCTCAAAGAGTGGATTCGTTATGCAACCGAAGTCAGTGACCTACAATAGATGACGTTTTGGGACATTTTCATTTGGTTCTGACGGTCAAAGTGTACCTTCGAATCCTTGATCCCTACAAGTAGGGAAGACTCATGCAGATCTGGGTGTCTCGAACCGAATGGTTCGCAAAGCGTACAGTCCGGGGAGCAAAGCTTTTCTTGCAAAGAATATAGGTCCCGGTGAAGCGTGTCATCGGGACTCTCATTGTTCTATGCCACGCGCTCTTGGGTTAGTTACTTTCTGGAGGATTTTGCGGCGTTACAACGCTATTCCGAAAGCATCTTCATCAAATAGTTATATTCCAGCGCATGTCTTCTGGCTC
>JADFNA010000230.1 GCA_022563625.1 Candidatus Zixiibacteriota bacterium | reverse complement strand
ACGATTTGCGAATTGAGAGTGGCTACTTCGGCGGCGTTTTGATTTATCTCCTGAATCCTGATCGAAAGATCGCGGTCAATTGAACTGCTGAGCGCTTTTAGCCGCCCGTCAATTTGGCGAAAATCATTAACCAGCGTTTTCGCTTTAGAGAGTACGTCATTCCGATTGGTAATCGACTCAGGCGCGTTTGCCAACTGCGAAAACGAATTGAAGAACGCATCCATGTGACTGCGCAGAGATTCTCCGCCCGGTTCATTGAACATAGTTTCAACCTGCGAGAGAATCTTTTCTTTGAAATCCCAGCGCCCCAGTGATTTGTTTTCCTGGCGAAACTGGTTTCCCAGAAACAGGTCGCGGACTTGCCGCACGTGGCTGATTGTAACACCGCTGCCCAGCATGCCCAGGGCGGTCCGCAGCGGATCTGTGGAGGTTTTCTCGGCTCGCTGGCGCGAATATCCGGGTGTGTCAACATTTGCAATGTTTTGCCCGATCGTAGACATATTGAGCTGATGTGTCAACAGCGCTCGTTTGCCGGTTTCTAGTGCTTGAAACAGTCCCATATATTCCTCGTTAAATCAGACCCGCTCCGTCGTTAATCTATATTCTCTTATCCAGCGCCAGACTGATACGATTTGTCCTGCTGTTGTTGTCTGCCGGTCCCGGCCGCGTGTAGGCGCTTCCCTTTTCAGGAGGATTGCTCATGCGGTTGATGCTCTTGAGAGATTCGGAAATCATCCGCCGCGACTTGTCAATCAGGAAACGGTTACGTTCTTTTCCGTCCTCAATCTGCCGGTTGAGATCGAGAATCGTATCTCTCACACTCTCCAGCCGCATCCCATCTTCGTGTGACACTGACTTCAGGAGCCGCGTCACATTAACATCTCCGGAAATGGCATTTTCGCAAGCAACCCGTTCGACTAATTCGCAGCGGCGGCGGTCGAGCAGCTTGCTTTCGACCAGTTTTTCACGCTGGGCCTCGGTTATCAATACCAGTCCGTCGGTGTCGTTGGAAACCACCATCTCGCGTTGGCGGTCCAGCAGATCAAGAAACGATTCAAACAGCTCCGCTTCGGAGTTCAATGTTTCAATAAGTTCATTCACCGTTTTTGACATTCCAGCGCCTCACTGCCAGCCTGTTACGCTTGAGCCCTGCTTGCAAGCGGCCGTTTCAATCTAACGCAGCCTGGCGTGTGTCTATGGGGAACACCCAATATTGGAACCTCCCCATATTCTTTGTCGGAATCTTGTGCGCTATCTTTAGATACACTCCAGCGTGGCTGTTGATTTCTCATTCACTGGCCTTGCTTTTTCTCAGGTCGTGGCCTGTCAGGGTCTTAGCGCTGTGCGCCTTTGCCGGTGTTTCAGAAAGAGACAATGGCTCCGGCTTGTCTCTAAACTCAGCTTCAATTCTTCCCACAAGCGTTTTGTACAGTATGTCCCCGATTCCTCCACTGGAACGCTCGGCCATTTTCTTCGACAGCTCAATGTCAAACATGTCTTGATACATGTCCTTGCCAAGTCCGCCGCCTGGAACATTCGAGTCCTCCGAGGACTTGGGTACCGTGGCCCTCATCGACTTAAGCATTGAAGCAAGAAAGAACGACTCAAACTCGCGGGCCGCCTTGCGCAGCCGTGTTTTCTCGTGGTCGAGACGGCTGATTTCCTTTTTCGCGGGCAGTTCCTCAAATGTCTTCTGCCTGTGCAGTTCGAGGGGCGCCGGTGTATTTCTAATTTCCATAATGCGTTCTTCGTTCGTATCCGGACAGGCCGCTAAAGAATTATGAGCTCTGCGCGCAGGGCGCCGGCCTGTTTGAGCGCCTGAAAAATAGCAATGATGTCACGTGGCGTGGCGCCGATTGTGTTCAGAGCGTGCGCTATGTCAGCGATAGACACGGCTTCATTCATATACATCACGCGGGCGCTTTCGTCTTCTACCTGAATACTCGACTCTGAGGTTACAATCGTCTCTCCCCCGGAAAACGGCCCGGGCTGCGAAATAATCGGTGTATTTTGTATATTGACTGTAATGGTGCCATGCGCGATAGCGACCGGAGCGATCGAGACATGTTCACCGGCCACAATTGTTCCCGTTTTTTCGTTGATTACCACTCGGGCAGCTATGTCCGGATTGATTTTCAACTGTCCTATGGTGGACATAAATTTCATTCGCTCATTCGGGGAAGACAACGAATCCGGTAAAGCGATATGCACATTTGCTTCGTCAATCGCATACGCTAAACGGCCATACACAATATTGATTTTACTTGCCAACCGCGCTGCGGTCGTGTAGTCGGGAGCTTTGAGTGTCAGTGTGATGTCGCTTGTTGAGCTGATGTCATCCGGGGCTGCAGGCATTGAATGAGTGACACGTCCCCCTCCCGGCACACGCCCGACCAGCGTGTAATTATTCACGATCCGTGTGCCGTCTTCGACTGAGACATTGAAGCCACCTATGGATACCGGTCCCTGCGCCAGCACATATGTCTGTCCGGTTATGTCGGACAGCGGTGTCATGAGCAGCGTACCTCCCTGCAGTGACGAGGCGTCACCCACCGAACTTACCGTGACATCAATCGTCGAACCCGTACGATTGTGGCCGGACAGTTTGGCTGTAACAATTACCGATGCGACGTTCTTTACCTTGATCGAATTCACGTCAACAGTCAGTCCCATCCGCTCGATCAAATTGGCCAGTGACTGGACTGTAAACGAGGCGTTCTTGCCATCGCCGCTTCCATCCAGGCCGATCACCAGGCCATAGCCGATAAGGTCAATCGTGCGCTGGTTGCCGACAGTTGTTATGTCTTTGATCCGCACTGCGCCACTGGCGCTTGAAACTATAATGAGAAGCGCTCCAAACAACGCTGTCAATAGTTTTGCCTTTGGTAAATGATTCATATGCATTGTCCTTTTGTCGCTCAGGCCGTTGCTCAAATGGAGCGCCTAAAACAGCCAGCCCAGCAGTCTGGTGACAATTCCGGGCCGGGTCGCGTTCTGGCTCGGACCGGAGCCGTCATATTTGATTATCGCATCGGCTATGAGATACGAATCAATGGTATTGGCTGTTGTAATGTCCTTGCTCCGCACTACGCCCGTCAGATACATCGTCTCCACGTTCGGGCCGATTCCCACTGAGCGGCTGCCCTCTATAATCAGGTCGGTGTTTTTCTTTTTACCTACGATCGTAACAGTCATTTTGGCCCGCAGAGACTGGTTTTTGCGCACCTGTCCCTTGCCATCATAGCTGAATTCATTGGATGTTTTGATACCGAAAAGCGGAATGAAATCGAACACTCCACTGCCCGGTCCGCCGCTGACCGATCCGTCCGTTGACTCTTCGTTTTTCGTTTGTGACCGATTTGACGCGTTTGTCATCTCAAAAATCAATACCGTCAGATTGTCACCGATTTCGCGCGCTTTAATGTCAGTAAATAGCGACTGCGACTTGCCGAAGTCATCAGCCAGCGCTTTGAAAGTGAATGGCAAGAGAGCAAGCAAGATAGCCAGTCCAATAGCTCGAAACAATTTCCGAAACGATTTCCGAAACAATGTCATCGTGTCCTCCGTTGGCCGCCGCCAGCCACAATACGCACCAGTCCGGGTCCCGCGACGACAGCTTTGATAATGTTCCTCGATGAAAGATTGCGCACACGCACCGTCTCTCCCGTGATTCCCTTTTGTAAAGCATAACCTGGCGCGCTGATGAGCAGGCCGGCCCCAGTGTACTCAATTATTACTTCCTGGCCGAAATCCACGTCGGGAATTTGTTCCAGCCTCGACCGCGTCAGTATATCTCCACGCTGCAAGTTTCTCTTGAGCCGCATTCCATCCAATTCTGCGCTGTTCGTGATGTATGCGTCCTGAAGAAACGTTGTCTCTTCGAATTTCAGTTGGAGCGCCAGATCGCGCGCCAGTGTCCCTTTAGACGCGCGGGAATCCGCCACCATGACAGAGTCGAACTTCGCTATAAAGGCGGAGGCCTGGCCGTGCCTGACACTCCTGCCGTCTCGATAAATGTCTATCAACATCGGAAATATCCCGCGCGGGCGTTTGCGGGGGCAACCTCCTTTCAGAAAAGAGGTTCTCCCCGCGCCCATTCCAGAAAACTTTGAAACTGGAGATACGTATAGAGGACAGGCAGCGATATCTGATCAATT
>JADFNA010000229.1 GCA_022563625.1 Candidatus Zixiibacteriota bacterium | reverse complement strand
ACTCGCCATCAGTCAAAACTTCCTCGAACTTGTCAAACTGCTGGGCGAAAATGCGCAATGTGAAATCATTGCCGATTTCGGAACAAACGCGTTGCCGATAATCCCCCTGACCGGAAAAGCATCAAACAGCGCCAATGTCCTCAAGAAATTTCTCTACTATTCACAACTGATTAATCTCGCGTTTGCTGACGGACTGCAAGAAGTCCCGGCTGCGGAAAATTACTCCGGGGCGCCCATTCCGCTGCTAAGCGCGCTTACTTCGTCTCCGGCGCTCGCCTTCTCAGCTTCAGCGCCAGGCGCTTTTGCGGGCCAGGTCATGGCGCCGAATTCCATTCCCGATGAAAACCATGATACAGACTCGAAGCATAGGCGCCCGGGAACACGAATCGCCGAAAGTGATCTGCCCTTGCCTCCTCCGCCTGAAACCTACAGCAGCTATTCAGCCAGATGGGTCGGTTTCAAATCGTTCTACACAAAACTGCAAATCCTGGGACCGCGGCCCCTGGCGCTGGGACTCCTTATCCTCTCAGCGGGCGGGTTCTATCTGTGGTTCAGTGACGGAATCGATTTCGGCTGGGCGCTAACACCCGCCGGCGCGCTGCTCTTGCTTTCGGCGTTGACAATGTTCCAACGCAAACGAATGGTGGAATACACGCCGACTTCAAAACTGCGCTCGCTGCAGATGGGAACAGTGGAGATAATTGGCGAAGCCAAACGGAAGTACGCGCTCAGAGCGCCGCATTCACTGGTCACCTGTGTCTACTATCGCTACAAAGTTCTGAAAAAAGAGGTCAGGCACACCTCACAGGGCGTGGCCACCGAGCAATGGGTAGTTGTGGACCGGGGAAACTCGGGACCGGTTCCGTTCTATCTCGATGATGGGACCGGCAAAGCTTTGATTGACCCTGACGGCGCAGTCATCTCGGGCCTGCAAACCGAGGAGTATTATGGCTCAATGGCCGAGCTATTCACCGGCGCCGCCTTGAGCTCCGACAGAAAAGTGGTCGAATCGGTCATTCCCGAGGGCGCCAGACTCTATATCCTGGGACATGCGCGGCCAATCAAGAACACGGCGGTCGACCGGCGAAAAGAGTATCGCCGGCGCCTCAAAGCTCTCAAGAACTCACCCGAGGCGATGGCCCGCTATGACACCGACGGCGATGGCAAGGTCTCATTCGAAGAATGGGCACAGGCCCGAACAGATATCGAGAATCAACTATTGGCCGAGTCTCTGACAGCCGACATCAAGAGTGATACAGCAGTGGTCGGGAAACATCCGGGGCGCGGGTTATTCTTCATTTCTGATCGCCAAGAACCGGAGCTGCTGGCCCGCTATCGCCTGCTGGTCCCAATACTCGGCGCCCTCGGATTCGCGATAACCGCTCTCGGGCTGATACGACTGCTTGGTTAATGAAATGGATGAGAATAATCTCGTAACCTGTGGAATAACAACAAAGTGAGGTAGCTGATGTCTGTCACAATCATAGTCGGTGGGGCGCTCTTGCTGGCGCTGGTGGCCTTCTTTGTCATTTACAACGGACTAGTCACGCTCAAGAACAATGTCGCGAAAAACTGGAGCAACATCGACGTACTGCTCAAACAGCGTTTTGATGAATTGCCAAAACTGGTAGCTGTTTGCCAGCGTTATATGGAGCATGAAAAGGAAACTCTCGAAGGTGTCACGAGGGCCAGAGCGGCGGCGGCTAACGCCGGGTCGGCTGAAGACAGTCCGCAGGCGCAGAACATGATCTCCGATGCGCTCAAATCACTTTTCGCGGTGGTTGAGAATTATCCGGATCTAAAAGCTGACCGCACATTCGACCAGCTCCAGGGACGTATCTCCGGCCTTGAGAATGAAATCGCCGACCGCCGTGAATACTATAACGACAGCGTCAATATCTACAATATCGGCATCGAGAAACTGCCCGATGTATTTATCGCCAGGCTAATTAATTACCGCACCAAACGTCTCTGGCAAATTGATCCGGCGCATCGCAAAGATGTCTCAATCAAGTTCGGCGCATAGCATAGCGGCGCTTTTAGAAAAAAACGAATGCAGGCGGCCATCTAACACGCTGGACGCCCTTTTTCTTGATCTCCATTACTGTGGACCGCAGACTTCCCGGTCTGCCCCCTCTAGCCTCACCCGGACAGTCAATCCACTAAACATAGCGTTTTGTCACCAAATGGGTTATGGCGCCAGAAAAGTGGCGCCTGACAATATCTTGATTGCACATTCTTAACCCGTGCGGTATATTACTGATCTCGGCCGCTTTCAGTCCTGCAGGCCATACAACTTAACAGGGCTGGCGACGGTCCGGCAAACCATAACCCTCACAGCAGAATACGTTACGGTGGCTGGAACAGTTTCTGGGGACGACTTTCTGCCAACCCCGAGGGACGCGCGGCCGGAATCGAGAAACAAGGGTCATGCAAAAAAACTTACGAATTACACTGGCCGCCTTGATAGTCTTGGCGCTGACACCGGGTAACGCTAATCGCGGCTATGCCGAAGAGCTTCCCTCTGAAGTTCTTGAATTCTTGCAGGACCAGATGGATGGGGTCCCGCGCCAATTGTTCGATCCGGAGGAACTTAACCGCCGCATTCTGGCCCGCAGCCCTGTGTCAGTGGCGCCCAACACGCAAACCGACATTCACACAATCGGCAACCTGCGCATGACCACCACTAATTTCGGCCAGTTCCGCATGGCGTTTTTTCCCGGAAACAGTGGAGGAACATATATGACCGTCAGCGGACTATGGGTAGGAGCAGTGCTCGGACGGGACACTCTGGTCAGTGTTGGCATAGATGACATAGGTATTCAAGAATTCTGGCCCGGCGCAACAGACACGATTGCGCGTATGTCAATCAACCTCAATGACGAATTCTTTCACCCGGATGCGGTTTCCGAACAGGATATCATCGCGGTCTATTATGACACACTGACGGATCAATTTCTGCTGAGCCAGGACCCGATTGACAATCGACGGCATATCCCGCTGCAACTTAAAATCACCGAACGATCGTATCAGTGGAGCTATAGCTACGCCGAAGACTTTATCCTCTTTGATTATGAAATCATGAACATCGGCGAGCGGCTACTGAAAGACGTGTATATCGGCATCTACGTCGATGGAGACATATATTATTCCTCGAACTCTATCAATCCGGCCATAGTCAATGACAACGGTATTGTCAGCGGCAGCGTCTTCGATGATCTGGTGGGAACGCTCGACACTTTCCCCGCCGAATGTGGATTTATTGACTCGCTGGATGTGCTTTACATAATGGACAACGACGGTGATCCCAACCCGCCGCACATCTGGAGCGTCACGTTTTCGCTGAGAGGCGCAACCGGCGTTCGGCTCCTGCGTCCGCCGTCGCCCGACGCGAAAATCTCCTTTAACTGGTGGATCACCTCCAGTCCGCGTTTTGATTTTGGACCGCGACAAAGAGGTACACTGGAAAACCCTTTCAGGGATATGGACGGACTGTTGGGAACACCCATCGGAGACAGAAACAAATATCATGTTATGCAAAACGGAGAGATGGACTACGATCATATTCTCCTGGCGCAGGACCATCGGGCGCAGGGCTGGTTGCCGCCTCCCCCTGGCGCCAGTTTCCAGAGCAGGGGCGGAAGCGTTCGCTATCTGATTTCCGCCGGACCGGTTGATATTCCTCCGGGCATTTCGGTCCCTTTTACTTTCGCCTATGTCGGTGGAGAAAACGTGCATCAGCAGCCACTGGCCTATCGGGATAATTTCAATGCGCTTGACCCCGAGCCATTCACCAGCACGCTTGACTTTTCTGACCTGGCCATCAACGCCCGCTGGGCTGGCTGGGTGTATGATAATCCGGGGATCGACACCGATTTGAACGGATTTCGCGGAAAATTCCGTGACTTCATTCTTGAGGACACAACAATCATTGAAACTACTCTCTTCATTGACAGTTTCGTCACGCCGCCGGAAACGACGATCAGCATAGATACCAACATCTCGCCGCTGGTAATAGACCGCATGTACTACGAAGGTGACGGAACGCCCGACTTTCTTGGCGCCTCGCCACCGCCGGCGCCGCGAGTGCGAGTTGAACCGGAACTCAACAAACTGATCATTCGCTGGAACGGCTTTTTTTCTGAAACAACTCCGGACCCGTTTTCCGAAGTTCTGGATTTTGAA
>JADFNA010000228.1 GCA_022563625.1 Candidatus Zixiibacteriota bacterium | reverse complement strand
TACGGATGCTCCCTAATCTCCTCGGACAGATCTCTCATCGCATCTCTTTCCACCACTGCGTACGATCTTGTATTCAAAGAAGGTTTACCGCCCGAAGACATACTTCTACGCGAATATGCGCTTGGGATTATCGAGCGCGCTAATCACCTTGAGTGCATGCCCAAACAGATTGACCTGATCCGCGCGCGCCCGCCATATAACAGTAGATGGCCCATTTCCGCCCCAACAGAGCAAACAATTCGCACTAAACTTAGTGAGGATAAAAAAGATTGGCATGGGCTGTTTTCCTCCCTATTTACGATGGGAGATTTTCGGAGGTATGTCGTCGAACATCCGGAGGACATTGAATATCTTGTGCGGGACATCAATCAGTTCCGCATGGAAGGCGATGAAACCACGGCTTATGAAACTGAAAAAACGTTAGAGCGCTTTTTAGCCGAGACAGAATAGCGCTCCTTCCAGGACAAGACCGGTTAGAAACTGATTAATGCCTGATATCAAACGACGACTTCAGGCGCTTACCTGGCGCGATATACAGCGCCTCGTTCCAAAAAAAATCGACACTATCATTTTGCCGGTCGGCACAGTCGAGGCCCACGGCGCATCGTGTATCGGAACCGACAATTATATACCCGATTCTCTGGCCGAGCCCGTGGCGCTGCGTGTCAATGCGCTGATAGCGCCGATTGTCAATCACGGCATCACCCGCTCGCTCTACGGTTATCCCGGCTCAACGACAATTAAACCCCGCACATTTATCAAATACCTGCTGGACATTCTGCTCTCGTTTCATCATTCAAATTTCAAGAACGTGATTATCATGAACGGCCACGGCGGCAATAACGACGCTATCAAAGAAGTTGTGCGCGAGGCCAATCACCGCTGGAAATTGAACGTGGCCGCCATTCACTGGTGGGAGATGTGCGCCGAACTAACCAAAGAACATTTCGGCGAAACCGGCGGGCATGCCGGACTCGATGAAAACGCGATGGTGATGGCCATTGACCCGTCGCTGGCAGACGCCACACAATACTCCGATGATATGGTCTACAGCTTCGCCCCCGGCGCCGATGTGTACCCCATCCCCGGCACAATCCTGACCTACTCACCCGACGCCGGCAAACCACGCTTTGACGACGTAGATTCAGCGGTAGAATATCACGCCAAAGTAGCCGACAAAGTCGGCGAGTTCTGCGAGTTTGTATTGAAGCGCTGGCGCGACGCGGGGTTGGCGTAGCAGGGTCAACAATTCTCCGTGGGCGGCAGACCTCCCGGTCTGCCCCTCAACCTGATGAGAATTCGGTAGGTCAGGAGCTCAGCGCTCTTGACACCCGAACTGGAACAGTCTATCCTTTAGCTACAGAGTTGGTCGAAACCCTCACGGTTTCGACGAATGCCATAAAAAGATGTCGAGACCGCAAAGGTTTCAACCCAAATCACTTTAGGATTCTCTGTTTGACAAGTAAAGCCTACGCTAAAGAGGTAACATCATGTTTAAATCTATTTACCGTCACAAAATACTGTTTTGCGCTGTTTTACTCTTGATTCATTCTCTAGCGCCAATCAGCTTTTCGGCCCCGAAGAAGGAAATCGACAAAGTTAGAAAATTTGTTGAAAAACTAGAATCCGGGAAGAAACAAAAGCTGTCACATGGAGAGTTATTGAAGAAATTAGGAAATGATAAGGCGCTTCTTGAAGAACACATCGAATCTAACATGGAGGACATTGCAGCTGTTGTGCTATATGCGCGAATAAGCATTATCGAGGACCTTAGGACAGGGAAAGTCTTGACAAAAGAGAATATGCACTCTGAGCCCGAAAACCCGTTCGTCTCTCAGCATCTGAAACTGGATCAAGTTATCGAAATGCACCCGGACAACGCGGAAGCCCACTATTGGAAGGCAAGGATGTATGGGATAACTAATGCAGGAGTGAGCGCCACCGGCAGATTAGAGAAAAATCCAATCGATATCGAAAAGGCAATTTCTTTCGCCACAATAGCTGTCCAATTGGATCCGCGAAACATAAAATTTCGAGAGGCGCTCGCCCTATATCTACTTAGTGACGACCGCAGAAGCGAAGCATTAAAAGCCATTGATACAGAGAAGACAAAAAAGCATCCAATTTATCGCTTGTTGAAAGATGTCAACGAATTCCCTATTCCAGATGGAGCTCTTTATTCAAAGCTTGATAGCCAGCGTTTCGCGCAAATGCAAATGGAGAGAAGAAGATTTAAGGACTATAAGCAACTTCGAGTTTTCATCTATGTCGTTCCAATGAGCGCATCGGAAATTGAGTCCTTCTACCAAACCAAGTGGAGCGACTTCAAATTTTATGATGATAGTTTCATGCAGGTTTTCAAGTTTGACAAAAACACGTTTAAACCGGCTTCAAGTCAATCAGAGCTTGAAAAAGTTACTAAGGGCAAGAAAAAGAAGGGTATTTTAATATCCTTACTGGAAGAGGATAATTCTGGGGAAAAGAAAGTAACGGAGACCATCGCAGAATTTCCACTTCCTCCTACACTCGGTGATGTTTTCTGCTATTTGTTTTATATCAATTATCGAAAGGTCTCGTAGCGAAGTAGCACAGGTGGCCTGCCCCTCTGGGGCAGGTTTCTAGTACGTTGATCAAAAATAAAACCAAAGTGAATAACACCAACACAACCGCAGGAATCTTCCTCTTCGACAATGTGCAGACCATGGACTTTGCCGCTCCGCTCGAAGTGTTAGATCAAGCGGGATTCAAGGTCTTTACTGTAGGGAAGTCAACAGACCCGGTGAAGACGTCATCGGGCCAGCCGTTGATTCCGCTGTATGACTTTTCTAACCATCCTGATATGGACATTCTGGTTGTCCCCGGCGGTAGAGAATTTGATCAACCCCTTGATATCAGCGAAGATTCCTGGTTGAGTGACACTTCCATATCCGCCAAACACATTTTGACAATCTGCTGCGGGTCGATTGAACTGGCCAGGGCAGGGTTGCTTGGAAAGCAAAAGGCGACAACTCATCATGGATTCCTTGATACACTCAGAAAATTCGCTCCGGATGCAACTGTCATCTCAGGGCGCAAGTGGGTGGAGGATGGAAAGCTAATTACCTCCGGTGGTTTGTGTTCGGGGATTGATGCTTCACTTCATTTAGTCTCTAAAATTAAGGGATTGGCGGAGGCCGAACGAATCGCAAAGTGGCTGGAGTTCCCCTGGGCCAAAGACGGCGCGGCAAACAGCTAGCCCGGCCCACTCTTTCTTGGCCCGCAGGCCCTCCCCTCTGAGGCAGGTATCTAGAAAACACACTTTCACTACAAAATTTCACCTTTTTCCGCCGTGAGACATAATTGATGACACAAGAACTCACAAACACCGCCGCCACACGAATATCCACCAATCCAAGCGGGACAGCCAGCGCTGAAAAAAACAAACATATACGAAACGAACCCATTTCGGCCTACATGACTTTTCCGAAGAAGATCAGATATATGTTAATGTTCTGTTTGTTTTGCGTTGCGGTTGCAGGGACCCAAATTCCTTCACATAATATAGAAGAAATTGATAAACCTGCTTATGGTTGGCTGCAATCATACGCTATCGGTAATTCCATTGCTGTCCGGATTTCTCCTCCCAAAAACTTTGAAAGAATTAGCGCCGATCAAGGCAGTTTTGAGTTCTGGCTGAGACATTTGCCTCTCAGGCCAGGTTCAGGGCCCGTTTTGCTTTATAATGGCAAACCGAAGAAGAACCAGGACGCACACTATGCCGTAATCGACATTGACATAGGCCGGTCAAACTTACAGCAATGCGCCGATTTTGTCATACGCGCGCGGGCCGACTACCTGTACTCAAAGGGAGAACTCAGCGCTATAACTTTCAAATTTACAAACGGTCAACCATGCCCTTTTATTAACTGGCTGAACGGGGAAAGACCCGTCGTCACAAATGACAACGTTTCCTGGATCAAGATTAATCATCCCGATAGTTCTTATGGATCCTTTCGCGAATATCTCGACTCGGTTTTCATGTACGCGGGCAGTCTATCACTATCAAGAGAGTTGAGGCGTGTAAAAAACGTTGGAAACATGCGCGTCGGCGATGTCTTTGTACAGGGTGGGCTCCCCGGGCACGCGGCAATTGTCGTTGACATGGCCATTCATGTTGACTCAAGGCAAAAGGTGTTCCTGCTCGCCGAGGGATTTACTCCG
>JADFNA010000227.1 GCA_022563625.1 Candidatus Zixiibacteriota bacterium | reverse complement strand
GCTGGCGGATTCTCGCGCAAATGTCAATAAACGACCCTGCGGTATCCAACATCGTAGATTCGCTTTCTTACCTGCAACTCACCACTCGAATCGTCCTGCCGCCGCTACCGGATTCTCTTGATCCGGACTCTCTACCGAAGGCGTTCCAGAGAAAAAGCATGTATCGCCGCAGCCTCGCCGGGGGAGAGGGGCTGAAAGACTGGCTGGCGCGTCTGACCAGACTACGAAATCAGCGCAGCCGTTCATTCGGATATAATTCAACTATTCATCTGTATTTGGAAATGGCTGGAATCACCAAGGACGAATTGACTGCCACCTTGCGGCAGGTGGATTCTGCCTCACTCGTCACATACAAAAATATTCTGAACACAATCAGAAAAACAATCGGCGTACAGGGGGTGGGCGCAGAAGACTTGTTCTTTTATCGCAAGTATATGGCGCCGGGGACCGGCGCCAAAGGGCTGAGAATATCGCGCCGGAGGGCTTTCCGCGCCTGCAAAAACGCTCTGAACGACCTGCGGCTCTCGCTGGAAAATCGACCGTTGTTTATTGACACACTCTCGGTCACTCAGCGGATATTCAACCCCGCGCTCGTTGGTGTTCATCCCCCCGATGATGTGCGGCTGTTGGTCGGCGGCATGGGCGGCATGACATCCCTTGATTACTTGTCAAACTTGAGCCACGCTTTGGGCCGGGCGGTTTATCTAACAGGAATCATTGAGCGGCCGTTCACCCAGCGACGTCCGCCCTCTCCCCTCTGGGAGCGGGCTATGGGTCAGTTGATTTCGGATATAGTCTTCACCAGAGACTATGTGATGATGGCGGCCTGGTTGGATAAGTATCAATGGAAGAAACTTCGTCCGTGGTTGGAGAGCCGGAGAATTATTGAGCTGCGCGAGCAGCTGGCGCTCATTCAGTTTGAGCTAGACATGTATGAAAATCCAAACCGCGACCTCAAAGAGCTGTTCTGGGATATTTATGAACGGTTCATGCTGGTAACACCCCAGCGTGAGCTGTATCCCTGGGCGAAACACTTTGAATTAATAAGCGAACCGGCCGCACAATTCTGCGGACTTTACTCCAGACTGATTAGCGCGCAAACATTCGCTCATGCCGTGCGCGAATTCGATTCAGTTGAGGGCAATCCCGACTTTGGCGTATTTCTCAGCCACGCGTATTACGGTCCCGGCGCCACGCGCGGTTGGTCTGATCTGCTGCTTGACGGACTCGGGGAGCGGCTTAATCCTCAATACTTCCTGGATCGATTCGACTCGGGACCCCGGGAAAATTAGCCTGCCGAGTAGCGCCTCTCCATTCGGTAGAATTGCCTGATGCCTTCCTCCATGAGTGACAGCCGCCCGCTTACCAGCGGGCCTATGTATCGGGCGATTATCTCACTTGCCTGGCCTATCGCGGCGGCGATGTTCATGGAATTTGCCCTGGCGATAACAGACTTTTTTTGGATAGGCCGTCTGGGAGCGCAGGAACAGGATGCCATGACGAGCTGTTTGATTGTCGTTTGGACCATATTTTCTCTGCTGCAAATGATCACCATCGGCGTTAACGCAATTGTCGCGCGTAATTATGGCGCAGACAATATCCCGCGCGCCGGATATGTCGGCGGGCAGGGAGTCAAACTGGCCCTGCTCTCTGGCCTCGTGTTCGGCGCGCTCGGCATGCTGTCAAGCGAGTGGATTCTGAATTTCATGGACGCCGGTCCGCAGGTAATCAAGTTCGGCGTATCATATCTGAGCGTCTTTTTTCTGGCAACGCCGCTATTTTTCGTGACCGAAACACTGGGGGCGGTATTTCGCGCTTCGGGCAACACGCGCATACCAATGATTGTCAGCGTGTTCGGGGTGGGATTGAATATTATTCTTGATCCGATATTGATTTTCGGCTGGGGGCCGGTCCCTGCGATGGGAATTGCCGGCGCGGCCTGGGGTACGGTTCTGTCACTGGGGGCCGATCTGGCCCTCTACGGGTTTTTTCTGGGCCGTGGCAAGCTGAGTTGCTCGCTGTCGGATATAAGAAAACTGACGCTTGATTTGAAAACGAATCTGAGCCTGCTGAAAATCGGCGTTCCCATGACCGTGCATTATCTGGTCTTCGTGGGAGTCTACGCGGTCGTCATTCAGGTTGTGCACAAATTTGGCTATGTGGCCGGTGCCGCGATGGGAATCGGTAACCGCATGGAAGCAATCACATTTTTGGGCGCAACGGCGCTGGCGCTGGCTGCCAGCGCAATTGTCGGACAAAATCTTGGTGCGAACAAACCCGAGCGCGCGGCGCGTAGCGCCTGGATCACCGTTGGTATGGGAGTCGTGTTAGGGGCGGCCGCCTCAGCGCTGTTTTTCATTTTTCCCTCCCAACTGGCTGGAATTTTTACTCAGGATGCCGCAGTTGTTGAGGTGGCCCGGGGGTACTTGATCATTCTCGGACTCTCGCAGAGTTTCATGGCGATTGAAATTATTCTGGAAGGATGTTTCTCCGGCGCCGGAAACACGGTGCCGCCAATGGTTATTTCCATCCCCGGCTCGTTGATCCGCATCCCGATGGCATATTATCTGGCGATTGAACTTGGCCTGGGAATTGACGGGGTGTGGTGGACATTTTCGATCAGCACAGCCGCGAAAGCCGCGCTGATGGCGTACTGGTTCAGCCGCAATGGTTGGAAGAACAAGTCCGTCGAGTAGTTTCGATTTAAGCATGACAGCGGGCTTCGCGTGGCCTATGTTCCAGCATGCGCCTGGTTCGTTTCATATCCCAATCCGGAACCTTCTGGGGAGAATTCGACCCGGAAGGGATAATTCCGCTCATCGGCGACCCTTTCGGAGATTTTCGGCGTGACAGCCTGATCTACCAGCACGGCGAAGTAAGGCTTATTGCGCCGGTCAAGCCCAGCAAAATAATCTGCGTCGGAATGAATTATGCCGACCATGTGTCCGAATCGGACACGGCGCCGCAGGCCGCCTCAAACCCGATTTTATTCTTCAAGCCGCCTTCGTCAGTAATTGGACCGGGGCAGGTCATCAGATTGCCCGAATCGTCGGAACAGGTTGATTTTGAAGGGGAACTGGCCCTGGTGATTGGACGCCGGGCCAGAGGCGTCAGCCCGGTGGAAGCCGATGAATACATACATGGGATCACCTGCGCCAATGATATCACTGCCCGCGATTTTCAACGCGCAGACAATCAATGGACGCGCGCCAAGGGATTCGACACCTTCTGTCCGATCGGCCCATGGGTTTGTGTCGGCGATCAGTACATGAATCAGGACATCGAAACATATCAGAATACAGAGTTGAAACAGCGGGGTAATACGAGTGAAATGCTTATCAAGCCGCCCGAGCTGGTCAGTTATATCTCTCAAATTATGACGCTCGAACCCGGAGACGTCATCCTGACCGGCACTCCCGCCGGAGTCGGACCGCTGGCAGACGGCGACCAGGTTGAAGTGCGAATTCAGGGCATCGGATCGCTGGTGAATGATGTGCTAAGCGGCGGCGCCAATTGACAGTATCTGAATGAGGGCGGAAAAATTCAGGGATACGGCTGACCCGTCCGGTTGTTTAACAGCTATGGGATACCGGGGAGCTAGACGGGGGAAAGGCGAGAGAATATCTCTGCGTTCCGCCATAGTCAGCATTGGTGTTTCGCTGCTTCTGCTGGCTGCCGGTAATACGGCCGCAACTCCGATCAAACTCAAACAGTCAGATTTTTTTGAACTAATCCGCGGTACAGCGCAGGACACAATTTACACTTTCGGAAATGTCCGTTTCGCCCAGGGCGATACCGAAGTGTTCTGCGACAGCGCGGTTTGGATTGTTAATCGGACTCTTCATTTGTGGGGGTCGGTCCGGTTCAAAGAGGGGTCCACTCTGCTTGAGGCGGATTCGATTGTGTACCGGTTGGTTGACTCCGTGATGAATGCGCGAGGGTCGGTGCGATATCAAGATGAACAGGGCCAGCTTATCGCTGACTCTATGGTGTATCGCATCAAAGATTCAATGCTCTACGCCTCAGGTGATTCGGTGATTCTGATATCAGAGGCCGATTCGATTCATGCCGTGTGCGGCGAAGTTTATTTAGATCAAGCTGCCGGGGTCCTCGAAATGCTCGGGCGCCCGATTGTACGATTCGGATATCCTGACACTACCGAATCACAGGTGGTTATCGCAGACTATATTCGCTATGAATATGACA
>JADFNA010000226.1 GCA_022563625.1 Candidatus Zixiibacteriota bacterium | reverse complement strand
CAGACGTTGAAATAAAAGTCCTCAAAGCTTTCCTGCGAAGTTTCAGCCAGTTGGGCCATGGCGTTGTTGGGATAGCGCAGGACAACCCATTTCGTGCGTTTGACCCGCTGCTCCAGATGCACCGGGTGATAGAAAAGTTGGTTGAAAGCTGTGCGTCTGTCCGGATCAATGTCGGCCAGGTCAAACGGATTGTCCGAGCCGCGCACGCCGATATAAGCCGCCGAACGTTTCATCATCTCCAGATGAAACTCGGCTGACTTTTTCATCTGATCATCACTGGCGCCGCTAATCCAATTGCGCGCCAGCGACTCGTCGTTATAGTACCAGAACGGTATGCCGCCGGCTTCAGTGGCGCATTTGATAATTTCCTTGCCGAGCTCAAGCGATTCTTTGCCCTTGAGTTCGAGATAGAGATGTTCGCCCGCTTTCAACTCGACCGAATAGTTGATCAGATTTTTTGCCAGAATCGCGTTTCGTTTGTCTTTCATAGTGGCTCGCTTGATTTCCTATAGGTGAAAATTGTGAAAATTGACTGTCTATCCTAAGCGGTTTGGAGGTCCGGCCTCGGATAAAGCAAACATAAGAAAATCGCCTTGCGGCGGCAATATCTACATCCCCGGGCAGGTACCGGAAACATTCAGAGGCTGTGGGCGTTCTCACTTAGGACTGGGTCTGCCTGTAGGCTCAGGCATTTTTCGCCAGTCGCGAGATTCGACTACTGAAACGCATATACAAACCAACATTGATCGAAAGGACCCCTGCTGATGCCCGACACGTCAAACGCTTCCTCCGCCGGTATAACCGAAAAACTAACACTGAGAGTCGCGGCTTTCTCGGTGGGACTTGTTGCGCTGATGGCCGTCGGCCCGTCGGCCCAGCGCCACCAACCGGTCAAGAGCATGGTCGCCGGTGATACCCTTTACACGTTGCTCAAGCCGGGCGATATTCCGGCGATTTTTGACCCAAAATTTATTTCTGTAGAGAAAGCCGAAAAACTCTATCACGACGGCGAACCACTCATGGTTGTTTCCAAAGGTGGCGAGGTAAAAGCTTATTCAGTCTGGCATCTGGACGGACATGAGGTGGTCAACGACTATCTGGACGGTGATGCAATCACCGTCACCTGGTGACCGCTGTGCTATACCGGCATCGTGTATGCCGCTACTTTAAAGGACACGCGTTATACATTTGAAGCATCCGGCTCACTGTGGAAAGACGCACTGGTCCTGAAAGACCGCCAGACCGGCTCATTGTGGTCGCAAGTTTCGGGTAAAGCCATCGACGGCCCAGCGCTAGGCTTGGAACTGGAATTATTTCCTTCGGAGTTTATCACCTTCGGCGCTCTTAAAGAAAAATACCCGCACGCGAAACTGCTCAGCAAGCCGGAACTAGGCAAAGACGGTTCGGGGTACGAGGGGTACTTCAGTGATCCGAATCGATTTGGCATGTTCGGACGCGCTTTTGAGTCAAAGGAAATTGGGGGCAAGGAGCAGGTGTTGGCATTTCGAATCGGCCGGGACGCAGTGGCGTTACCGATTGGGAACGTTAAAACTTCCGCTGCCGCTGTAATCGGACAGATGGACAGGACGGTTGCCGTGTTTTATGACGCAAGAACGGGGGAGTCAGTTGGGTTCAGCCTGTCCAATGAAGCGGCTAGCGAGGGAAAGCTGAAGGTTGAAATGGACGGATCGGTTAGCTTTATGGGTGAAAAGCTGACAGTGGAAGGACTCAAGTCCCGCAAAGCGCCTCGCGCCGATGAATTCGAATCACTGCCATTGATTACCGCCTACTGGTTTGCCTGGAAGAGTTTCTTTCCTGACGCGCAAATAGTTGAAATGACAAAGGCAGAATAGGTTGCGCAGGGATTGTTGAGCGTGAGCTGTTAAAACTGATGCTGCCGGGACAAAAAAATCCGGCGGCGTTTTCTGTATATTCAGGACTGAAATCAAAGCCGCTCGTTCAAATCTGAAACAAACAAAAGCGGCGTTCGCAGGGTAGAGGGGGTTGGCAACTACCCATGTTAGAGCGAACGCCGCAACAACAACGTGTTGAATCTCTTCAATTAGGCGCCCTGAACCTAACAAAACTCATGGTCAGGCCGCTAACAGTTTAAACCTCTGAACAGTCAATCAGTTCCCACTCTGACGTGAATTGCTAACAACTTGTGCCATAACAGCTTATAGACACCGCAAAACGCCTGCTTATCGACAATTTGTGGTCGTTAATTAGCTCTGTCCTAGTCGCTGAAGGCCGATACTAGCAGTAATGTCAGAATTGTAAGACAGATAAGAGGCTGTGAGATTACTTAGCTGAGCGGCAGGCTTGGCTCCAGGGTTTGATGTGATGGTCCGGCAACTATGTCAAAAGAGTTGAGCACAGCGAACACCGACTGAGGGGAAGGGAAAAAATGGAAAGCAAGACAACCATGATGTCCGGAGCGGTGGCAGAGGAACTTCTGCAGCTGGTTTCTTTCAAAATTGGCGCAGAGGAATTTGGCGTTGACATTACCAAAGCACAGGAAATCAACCGCATGGTTGAGATCACGAAAGCGCCGCAGGCGCCAAATTATGTTGAAGGCGTGATTAACCTGCGTGGCAAGGTGATTCCCGTGGTCGAATTACGCAAGCGATTCGGTCTGCCCGTCGCGGAGCGTAATTCCGAAACCCGGATCGTCAACGTTGAGATCGGCGGCCAGGAGATCGGAATGGTCGTCGACGCGGTGACAGAGGTCCTGCGCATTACCAGTGATTCGGTCGAGCCGCCGTCTTCGGTGATCACCACCGCGGATTCGGGATACCTCAAGGGCATCGCGAAACTGGACGACCGGCTGATCATCATGCTGGACCTGGAGCAGGTACTCAGCACGGCAGAAAAGGAAGTGCTTTCCGGCACCGATCTCGCCGCGTAACCACTCCTCCCCGGTCTCCGACCGAGGCCTGATAGAACGCTCCCATATTGAGACTCCCTGCCGGGTTTGCATCAAGAGGAATACGCGTCTATTTCGGGCCGGACCGCGATCTCAACCTGACACCAATTACGGCGCCCGCTATGCGAGACAAGCCGGGTCTTGGGACACCGCATACGAAAAGATGTCAAAGAGCATAGACCTTTCGGGCAAGGGCGCCATTATCTTCGGCGTGGCCGTCTTACTGGCCCGCCAGGGCGTGCTGGAGTGGATCACCGCCGCCGTCACCACCTTTGTCTGGCCCTTATCCCCCGTGACCCGCCGCTTCGCCCTCGCGCGGTTTTTCCGAAGCTTCGCCCTACTTCTCGGCGGCGGGCTCCACGTTACGCGCTGTATCGAAAGCGCCGCGGCCGTAACCGCCAACCCCTATATCGAGCGCAAGCTGTTGATGGCGGTGCCCCTAATCAAGGAAGGGGCGACCCTTGTGGAGGCCTTCGACACGACACGGCAGCTCACCCCCATGGCGCGGGAGATGCTCCACGTGGGCGAAGAATCCGGCAATTTGGAAATACAAATGAAGAAAATTTCCGAATACCATCTCGATGAGGCCACGCAGGCCGTCGCCATTGCCACGCGGGTCATGAGCGTAGTCATCTTCGGAGCCGTGGCCGTGCTCGTCGCTTATATTCTGTTTCGTTTCTACTCGGGCTTGTATGGAGGCATCATGGATGAGTTGGGGATCTGATTCCGGCCAAGACGGGCGCGATTGGGCAAAGATTTCCTGGTTCGGCGTCATCGCCATGATCATCGTTATGATCGCTGCGCTATGGCTGTTTACGGGGGGTGAAACGGTCGTCCAGACCCGTGCCCGCGCTAAGCACATCCTGATCAATTTCGATAGGGCCACTCCTGAAGACATCGCGAACTCTCTCGAATTTTTCAATGGCCTCCGGCCGGTTTTTAATTATGATCTTCTCCTTCACCCGGTCCGCTTCAAACGGCAATATCGCCGACACGATTGATTCCTTATGCACGTCTAATCCAACTGTGTTACAATGTTTCACGAGTCGAGACCTCCTTAGTAAGTTTTGTGGATAGGCTCTGCCTGAGCAACCCACGAATTTTAACTCACTACGAGGGGTCTCGGCTCTTCCATTCTATCTTGGAGCACATTGCACACAAACCTGAGCGTCAAGTCCGCAAGGCCTGACGCAACTGACCGGGCGTGGGATAGCGGCAGTCCCACACGAGACCGAGTAGTTCCAAGCCGCGGATGAACCAGCCGCACGGATCGAGCTGCCACCAGTGGAACTGATTGG
>JADFNA010000225.1 GCA_022563625.1 Candidatus Zixiibacteriota bacterium | reverse complement strand
GGTGGGTTCGCTGTTGCGCTCAGGGCCGGTGTTGTGCCGTCAAGATCGCTGGCGCTGATGGCGATATTCAAATTCGCGCCCTCGCTAACCGTTTGCGGGCCAATCGCCGTCAAGACCGGTGTCTGATTCCCGGCTTCACCGACGCTTATCGTGACAATTTCACTGTCAATCACCAGGCCGTCAGACGCGCGGACTATGACATTATATGTTCCGCTCTGTGTGAAATCAGGCGTCCAGTCAAATGAACCTGTGCCGTCGCCATTGTCGGTGAATACAGCTCCGGTCGGAATGGGTATGGCGCTCAAAGTCGGCGCTATACCATCAGGATCAGTGGCGGAAACCACGAAAGTCAGAAACGCGCCTTCGCTAACACTCTTGGGTCCGATCGCGGCCAGAACCGGCGCTTGATTGCCGGATTCCAGCACAGTGACTACAACAAATTCGCTGTCAGCCAGCGCTCCGTCTGTTGCTACAAAGGTTATGTTGAACGTTCCGCTCTGGACAAAGTCCGGTGTCCAGTTGAATGATCCTGTGCCATCACCGTTGTCGCTGAAGGCGGCGCCTGAAGGGAGCGGCGCGGCGCTGAGGAAAGGAGCTGTGCCGTCGGGATCAGATGATGACACAGCGAAGCTGAGTAAGACTCCTTCAGTCGTTGACTGCGCGCCAATCGCAGCCAGGACAGGAGGCTGGTTACCCGACTCGGTAACCGTAATCAAAACGGTTTCTAAGTCACTGAGGATTCCATCTGAGGCTGTAAAGGTGACACTGAACAATCCGGCTTGGGTGAAATCAGGCGTCCAGGCAAATGTTGCGCTGCCGTCACCATTATCAACAAACACCGCTCCGGGCGGCAGGGCTGAGGCGCTAATTCCCGGTGTTGTTCCATCCGGATCAGTCGCAGTGATGCCGAAGTTCAGATTCAATCCCTCAGCGATAGTTTGTGCGCCGATAGCTGCAAGCGCCGGTGATTGATTACCGGCTTCGCTGACGCTGATAGTTACAATTTCGCTGTCGGCCGCTAGTTCGTCTGACGCGGCGAAGGTGACAATGTATGTTCCACTTTGTGTGAAATCCGGTGTCCAGCTAAATGAGCCTGTGCCGTCACCATTATCAGTGAAGCTCGCTCCGGCAGGAAGCGGTGAGGCTGTCAGACCCGGAGATGTTCCATCGGGGTCTGATGAGGCCACACCAAAGTTCAGCGCATCCCCTTCAGTCACGCTTTGTGAGCCTATAAGAGCAAGAACTGGGGTCTGGTTGCCCGCCTCGTTGACAGTGATCTGCACCAGTTCGGAGTCGGGCAGGGCCCCGTCAGAGGCGACAAAAGTCACAAAGAAAATACCGGCCTGGGTGAAGCCAGGTGTCCAGTTGAATGTACCTGTGCCGTTATTGTTGTCAGTAAATGTCGCCCCGGCAGGCAACGGTGAAGCGCTCAGCGCCGGCGTGGTCCCGTCGGGGTCCGATGCGAGGACGCCGAGCGAGAACGGCGCGCCCTCATTTATTGTTTGCGCGCCAATCGCGGCCAACGTCGGGGCCTGATTACCGGATTCGTTTACTGTAATCGAAACGACTTCACTGTCTGTGGCGACACCGTCGGAGGCCAGGAAGATGACAATAAAACTTCCCGCCTGAGTGAAATCCGGCGTCCAGTCAAAAACGCCAGTTCCGTCTCCGTTATCTGTGAACGTTGCGCCAACCGGCAGCGGAGCTGCGCCGAGCGCCGGTATCGTGCCGTCCGGATCAACCGCCGAGACAACAACATTCAGATTCACACCTTCAGATGTCGCCTGTGCGCCAATCGCAGCCAGCGCAGGAATCTGATTTCCGGCTTCGTTTACATTGATGACCACGACTTCACTGTCAGCCAGCAGTCCATCAGATGCAACAAAAGCGATGTTAAACACACCACTCTGGGTGAAATCCGGGGTCCAGTCAAATGTTCCGGTCCCGTCGCCGTTATCGGTAAAGACTGCTCCAGCCGGCAATGGTGAGGCGCTCAAGCTTGGAGTCGTAGCATCCAGATCGCTGGCTGAAACGCCGAATGATAATTGCACATTTTCAGTGACACCCTGTGGGCCGATTGCGGCCAGAACCGGCGGCTGATTGCCAGCCTCCACAACGGTAATGACGACCAGTTCACTGTCAGGAAGCGTTCCATCAGAAGCGACGAATATGACATTAAATATTCCGCTCTGGGTAAAGTTCGGTGTCCAGCTAAATGATCCTGTTCCGTCACCGTTGTCGATAAATGTTGTGCCGGATGGCAGCGGTGAGGCGGTCAGAGCTGGTATTGTGCCATCGGGGTCGGTGGCTGAAGCGCCGAATGTCAAACTCACATTCTCTGTGACACTTTGCGGGCCAATCGCCGCAAGTACCGGGGCCTGATTGCCAACCTCGTTAACGGTTATTTGAACGATCTCGGAGTCAGACAGTGTGCCGTCTGTGGCGATAAATGTAACAGCAAAAATTCCACTTTGGGCGAAGCCCGGCGTCCAGCTAAACGATCCGGTCCCGTCGCCATTGTCGGTAAAAGCGGCCCCGGCCGGCAAATCTGTGGCGCTCAATCCCGGAGTTGTCGCGTCCGGATCGGTGGCCGAAACTCCGAAGGAAAGATTCACATTTTCATCGACGCTCTTCGGTCCAATCGCCGCCAGTACCGGAGCCTGGTTGCCTTCTTCGTTGACTGTGATAGTGACCAGCTCACTGTCGGCCAGTAATCCATCAGAGGCGACAAATATCACAAAGAATGTTCCGCCCTGAGTAAAGTCCGGTGTCCAGTCAAAAATCCCCGTGCCGTCAAGATTATCGGTGAATGTAGCGCCTGTCGGCAACGACGAGGCGCTCAGCGACGGAGTGGAGCCGTCTGCGTCAGCCGCTGTCACCGTGAAGTTGAGATTCACACCTTCAGTGGTGGCCTGCAAACCAATATTTGCCAGAGTCGGCGCCTGGTTCCCGGCTTCACCGACTGTAATCACTACAAGTTCTGAATCGGCCAGCGCTCCGTCGGTTGCGATAAACGTAAGATTGAATATTCCGCTCTGCGTAAAACCAGGCGTCCAATCAAAGGCCGCTGAGCCATCACCGTTGTCAGTGTATGTCGCGCCTGATGGCAGCGGAGAAGCCGTCAGTATCGGGAAAGTTCCGTCGGCGTCTGTGGCGCTGACTGCAAAATTAAGATTGACATTTTCTGTGACAGCCTGCGCGCCAATCGCCGCCAGGACCGGAGTTTGATTGCCCGCCTCCAGGACAGTGATTGTTACGACTTCGCTGTCCAGTAACACACCATCGGAGGCGGTAAAGGTGACATTGAACGACCCGCTCTGGGTGAAATCCGGGGTCCAGTTGAACGAGCCGGTTCCGTTGCCGTTATCGGTGAATGTCGCTCCAGGCGGAAGCGGCGCGGCGCTGAGCCCCGGGATAGTGCCGTCCGGGTCTGAGGCTGTAAGCGCAATAGCCAGGTTCACATTTTCTGTTGTGAGTTGTGGACCAATTGCCGAAAGTATTGGCGCCTGGTTTCCGACTTCACCGACGGTAATTGAGACCAATTCACTGTCCGCAGCAATTCCGTCACTGGCCACAAATGTCACTGAATATGTCCCGGCCTGGGTAAAATCAGGCGTCCAGTTAAATGTCGCTGTCCCGTTTCCATTGTCGATATACGTTGCTCCAATAGGAAGCGGCGCGGCGCTCATAGCTGGAATTGTTCCATCAGGATCAATCGCGGAGACGGTGAAATTCAGATTGGCGCCTTCGCTGACACTCTGGGCGCCAATCACAGCCAGCGCTGGCGTCTGGTTGCCGGCCTCGTTGACAGTAATTGTGACACTTTCACTGTCGGCGGCGAGTCCATCTGATGCGACAAATATTACGTTGAACACTCCAGCCTGCGTGAAATTCGGCGTCCAATCAAATGTTCCGGTTCCGTCGCCGAAAACGATGAACGAGGCGCCCGGCGGAAGGCCTGACACAGTCAAAATCGGAATAACACCATCGGGATCAACTGCAGACACCCCGAAGTTCAGGTTCGTTCCTTCAGTGGTAGTTTGTAATCCGATCGCCGCCAGAACAGGTGTCTGGTTACCTGCCTCTACGACTGAGATTGTCACCTGTTCGGCGTCAGTCAAGACGCCGTCGGTCGCGGTGAATGTTACCAGATAACTGCCGGCCTGGGTAAAGTCCGGTGTCCAGGCAAAGGCGCCTGTGCCATCACCGTTGTCGGTGAATACGGCGCCGGGCGGAATTGGTGTGGCGCTCAAACCTAGCGTGGCCCCATCCGG
>JADFNA010000224.1 GCA_022563625.1 Candidatus Zixiibacteriota bacterium | reverse complement strand
TATTTGATCAGGTATATTTTTGCTAACGGTACCGCGCCACAGCCGGCTATCAAAACGGGGGACAGCAATTGCGATGGTTTCGTAAATATCACGGATATTACATTTTTGATCAAGAGAATTTTCGCCCAGGCCGACTCGCCATGCGGGAACCCCTTGCCCTGACAGGTTTTGCCGGTAAATCATCGATTCCGCCAATGAGAGTCCTTGCCCTCCCCGGGCGGGTATTTCCAATCTGAGCGGTTTACTATTGAAAATTGTACCCGGGCCGCCTAGCTTGGTTTGCGGCGGTTGATCTGCGCGCCTGATACTTATTACGCTGTGATGGACTTATCGATGAGTCAAAAAAAATATCATATTATAACATACGGCTGCCAGATGAACGTCGCTGATTCAGAGACACTGGCCGGTATTTTGGGTGAGGCGGGTTATCAACGCTCACCCACCGAGGATGACTCCGATCTCATCATAGTCAACACCTGTTCGGTGCGCGAAAAAGCCGAGGAGCGCGCTATCGGCCGGATTAATGATCTCAGGCGGCTAAAAAAAGTGCGGCCCGACATGAACATTGCTGTGGTGGGTTGCATGGCGCAGAGGCTGGGTGAGCGGCTGCTCGAGCGGGTCCCGCATGTTGATATTATCCTGGGTCCAGACCGGATGTTTGACCTGCCCGAGATTCTAAAACAGAAAACCCATGTGCCGGAAATCCACACCGCTTTCGGTCATGAAAATCTCGATGACGCCACTCCGGTACGCGAAACACCATTCAGCGCCTACCTGACAATTACCCGGGGATGTAACAACTTTTGCACGTTTTGCATCGTGCCTTTTGTGCGCGGCCGTGAACGGTATCATGACTCAGACATTCTGGTGCGGCAGGCTCAGAACCTCGCCGCTGACGGTGTGATTGAACTCACGCTTCTGGGACAGAATGTCAATTCCTATCGAGACGGCGCTCTGGATTTCCCCGGATTAATCAGGCGTATCGCATCAGAAACTGACATCAAGCGGATCCGCTACACCTCTCCGCATCCCAAAGACCTGACCCTGCGCCTGATCCAGACCCACGCCGAGGAACCCAAACTGATGCCGCATATGCATCTGCCGCTACAGTCCGGCTCGGACCGGGTGCTGTACAAAATGGCCCGTCCGTATCTCTATAAACACTATCGCAATATGGTCAAAAAGCTGCGTGAAGCGGTCCCCCATATTGCGCTCACAACTGATGTCATTGTCGGGTTTCCGACAGAAACTGAGAATGACTTCCAGAAGACGCTCGCGGCCTTTGAGGAAATTCAGTTTGATTCAGCCTTTATGTTTCATTATTCAGAACGCGAGGGGACCCGCGCCGCCAACGAACTAGCTGATGACGTGCCGCATGATGTGAAAATTGAACGTCTGGAGCGGCTGATCGAATTACAGAAAAAAATCAGTTATGCCAAAAACCAGTTCGAACTCGGACGCACACATGAAACGCTTGTCGACGGGTACAGCCGGAGAGACAGAAACATTCTGAAAGGAAAAACACCCGGCGGAAAGACAGCGCTCTTTGCCGGTAATAGCTCGCTGATCGGCAAAATCGTGACACTGCGTATCCTTCAGGCTGACTCTTGGACCTTGCATGCTGAGTTATACCAGAAGCAAGGCGGCTATCGTCCGCTGGGCGTCTTTCGACCTCAGACCGGCGCTCAGATCGGTCCCGTAACTTCGCCCGCCATAAGACAGCCTGTGAGCCGGGCGGCTGGAGGAGAGAGGCAATGAACTCAGGCCTCGCTCTCGGATTCTTCTGGTTCTTTTTGATTGTCATTCTCTACTCGTTTTACCTCTCCAAGAAAAAATCTGCGACAGAGCGCTTTCGCCTGCTGGTCAGTATCTCGGGTTCATCGCTGGCGCTGGGCGCGGCGCTTAACTGGCTGCGCGCATTCGAAAACTATTCCGGCTGGTTTTTGCCGAATGTATATCCGGCGCTCGAATGGATTTTTATGATTCTGGTTGCCACAGGCGTAGTGACACTGTTTCTGGCGTTGGTTAGCGAAAGCCGCAACGGATCAGGAAAACAAGTTGATGATGAACAGGACAAATCAAGCGGTGATTCAACAGCAGCATCCGGCGCATCCGGCGAATCCTCTGGCCAGATTGCTCATCTTCCGGCGCCCGTCCGCCGCGCCGCGCTGAATCTTCGGCGCGAACTCGAACGGCCCTTGAATGTTATCGACCTCGGAACTCTGGCGCTAAATAGACTGCTGGGGCGCCTGGACCTGAATCGCGGCGCGCTGTTCGTGTTCAGCGAATCAAACGCACGGCTGGCGCTGATCAGCGCCGCAGGGTTGTCACTACAGCAGCAGGCCGGGCTTGAACGGCTCGATGCGGACAATCCACTTGTCTCAGATGCGCTGGCCAGCGGAGCGCTCAGCCTGGCGGCGCTTGATTCACAAAATGAGGCAGGCGGCGCTCTGGCCCTGGCGCTGCCGCTGATTTCCCAGAGCGAAACCATGGGAATTGCCCTGCTGTATTGTGAAACAGCCCTGGCGCCGGACGCTGAGGCGCGGGCGGAACTTGAAGAACTCGCATCTGTGATTGCTGATAACCTGCTGGTAGCGCGGCTCCGCGGACAGTTGCATCGCCAGAAAACCGCCGCCACACGGCGCGAATTAGACCAGAAGTTGTACACCGAACGAATTGAACGTATTCATGCCTCGTTCTTTCACCCGGATTGTCACACGGCGCTTTCAACCGCGCTGGTTGGTGTCGGCGGCGCCGATGCAGTCGGATTGTTTGCCTATGACGTTCGGACAGAACATCTGGCGCTGAGCGGGTCAAGTGATGGATTCCCGGTGTTGAGCGCAGGTTTCAAACGGGCTATAGTTCAGGGTGTAGTGCGTGACACACCGGTACTGCTTAACCAGCGCCGCAACGAAACCGCCGTCGATTCTGCGCGCCGTGTCGTCGGACTAGTCTATCCACTGCCTGGCGCCGCAATCGGCGCCCGGCGATTGGCCATGGTCTTTCTCAGCCGGGAAGGCGAATTCAAACTAAATACAGAGGAGTTCTCCAGCCTGAGGAAGTTAATGAGCGGCGCCTGCCAGGGACTCGGCGCGCATGAGCGGCAAAGCAAAAATGAAAGGCAGCGGCAAACACTGAGAGCTGTCTATCAATTACTCAAAAAACCTCCCATAGGTGACGCCCGCGCACAACTTGAACAGTTTTTCCGTACCCTGAGTTCATATTTGCCCGAACGTTCGGTGGCGCTGCTTTTTGAAAACGGACCCGGCGGGAGACTTCGTCCGATTGAGTCCCATGGGGTCGCGTTCGGCCTGGTTGCCGATCTGGTTATTCTCCCCGGCGAGGGAACACTCGGCCGCGCGGCGGCGCTGGGTTGCGAGTCTCTCGAAATCGGGCGGGAGCGGCTGGAAGAACTGGCGGATGAATATGACATGCTAAACCGAGATTTGTTCGGCAAAGGCTTCAGCGCCTTCGGTAATTGCGCCGCAGAGCTGATCTTGCCGCTCGCTGCGGGTGTTAAGGCCGATTATGCGCTGGCAGTATATCTGCCCGACCACGAACCCGCGCTAGAAATCATGCATTCACTCGGACTTGTGACACATGCCCAGTCACTGGCGCTGAGCGTGGCGGCCCTGCGCGAGGAACAGAGCGCTCTGCGTGAGGGACATGGCCGCAAACGCGATCTGGGACTTTTGATAAACAGCCTTAACAATGATCTGGCGGCGATTGTTGGCAACTGCCAACTGGCCCAGCGTGATCCAAACCTCTCAGGCGCTCAGGAGAGGGCGCTGAAAGTTATTCGCGAATGCGCCGAACATTCTTCAGCTACGCTGCGTTCGGATACGATACATTTCGCATCAACAGATACAGCGCTATCTCAATCAGAACCTCTCTCTGCAGTTCCCGGCATTGTTTCGTTGACCGAGACAATGAAAAAGTTCGCCGAAAATTACTTTGTCGGCGGACAAATCCTGCTGGCAGAAGGAAATGCCCGCGAAGTGACTTTTGACTTGCGCGATGACTTCCTCACCACCCTGGATGAATCTGACGCAGACTCATTGATCAAAGCTCTCACATCTCACTTCGTGTCACTGGCTGATGAGTCGGAGGTCGTGACTATCAGCGCCTTTCATGACGGCGTCTATCAATATCTGACCTTCTCGCGCCAGCGCCGTCATTTCCCGCCCCTGACAGAGGTTGGCAGGCTGGGCGCGTTTATAGCGCCGGGCGCAGGCATGTTTTGCATACCTGACGCGCTGGCTTCAGCGATGCGCCTGAACGGATTTGAAATAGCGCTCGACGATGA
>JADFNA010000223.1 GCA_022563625.1 Candidatus Zixiibacteriota bacterium | reverse complement strand
CTGGCGCTGATCCTGTCACTTTCCGCTCTGGCGCTCATTTCCGCTGACCGCTCAACATTGGGCATTGAACTGTCTTACAATCAGGTCCATCAGGAAAGGGCGTTTTACTTGGCCGAGGCGGGGTATCAGCACGCGTTCTCGAAAATTAAAAAAGATCCTGCCTGGCGTGAAGGATTTGCCAATCAGGCGTTCGGCTCTGGAGTTTATACGGTTGAGGTGATAGATTCTGACACTGATTCTTCTCTGGCCGAAACATTACTGGTTGTGTCTTCGGGCGAATGTAATGGAGCAGTCTCAATTGTGCAGGCCTGGCTGGTTCCCGGTGTTGTTAACCCGTTTGGCTTTGCTCTGTTTTCTGATGAAGATCTGAGCATGAAACAGGGTGCCTGCACGGATTCATACCGCGCTGATTCGGGAACGTACCTGGCGACCATGCTCCAGGAGGATGGTGATGTCGGTTCAAACAATATGATTATACTCAGCCAGGACGCAACAGTTGGCGGTGACGCCGCCTCGGCGGTCCCAGGTGGAATCATACTGGGTTCGAACGCCGCCATACTTGGCAGCCAATCCACCGGTGTTCCGCCAACCACTCTGAATCTGATTCCAGACACCGAATATGACTCGGCGAAGGCCAACAATTACGCGCTTTCTGGTCTATCGGGAAGTAATTTCACTTACACGACCACGACAAACAAACTGAGCGTCAAGAGCAACGGCTTTGTCAATCTGGCCGGAGGAATGTATTATTTTTCTGATGTAAGTATTAAGCAAAACGGGCGGCTGACAATCACGCCCGGAGCAAAAGTTACTATTTATATTGTCGGCAATATAACCTTGCAGCAGGACGCATCGATGAACGACGGCGGAATACCGTCGGATATGATTGTATTTTCCAAAGGCATGATGTTTTCCATGTTCCAGGACAGCAAATTTTATGGAGCATTTTACGGCCCGAGTGTGGTTTTCAAGGGACGCCAGGACATGGGAATGTACGGCGCCGTTGTGGCCAGAAGTGTGTCAATACATCAGGATGCGTGCTTTCATTATGACCGTGGGCTGGGAGAGTATTCAAAAGCCGGCGCCGGCGGCATATCAACAGTCGCCTGGCGGGAGCTTTAGATATTATTTGTTCGGCAGGAAAAACCAGATAAACTTCTGAAATAAGCGGAAATGAATAAGCCGGCCGCGCAGTGGAGTTCAAAATGGCAGAGCAGAGGATGCGGCGCTAGGAACACCCGTCCATGATGACCCGCCGGTTACTCAGGTGTTTGATTCGCACAAAGGATGTGGGAATGAAAACCAGCACTGAGAATAAACTGAATAACCACGGCGTAGCATTGTTCATTGTGCTCGCGCTGATTCTGGCGCTTTCGGCGCTTACGCTTCTGACTGTTGACCGCAGTACGATTGATATTGAGCTGTCATTTAACAAGCGCCATAAGGACCAGGCGTTCTATGTTGCTGAAGCTGGCATGGAACACGCGATGATTCAACTCTACAACGACCAAGACTGGCGTGCAGGGTTCGCCTATGAGACCATCGGTGAATGGTTCTATGTCGTGATGTTGAAAGACTCGAGCACGGTTCCGGCTTTGCTGGACACGGTCGTTGTCATCTCGCGCGGTCTGGTGGGTGAGGCAGTCGGAGAAATCGAAGTTCATGTCATAAAGAAGAGCATTCAACCGTTCGAGTACTCTGTCTTTTCAGGTAATACACTGATCATGAAACAAAACGGCTGCACTGATTCATGGAACTCTGACTCCGGGTCATATGCGGCGACTTATACTTCTACAGGCGCAGACATTGGCTCAAATGGACTAGTCATACTCGGCCAGGATGCGCTTATTGGCGGTGATGTTACCAGCGCGCTTGAGGGCGGCTTGATTTTGGATTCGGGAAATGTCATAGGTGATACCGCCTCCGGCGTCCCTGCCCGAGACCTTGACATACTCGAGGATGAGGATTTCAGCGATGCGATGGCCAATAACAGTGCGCCTTCCGGTTTTGCCGGCAGCGGGTATTTATACAATCCCGCCACTGGCGACTTGACGTTGGATACCAGCGGAACACTAGAGTTGAGTTCTGGCGTCTATTATTTCCGAGATATCAGCATGAGGGGCAGCTCCAGTATTAAAGTCGCTCCAAACGCCCAGGTCACCATCTACGTGGATGGAACTATAGATATGCGCCATCAGGCATTGATGAATCGAGATGGATCCCCGGGAAACTTCCAGGTATTGTCCCGGGGCTTCGAATTTGAAATGTCCCATGAGTCGGAATTCTGGGGGGCGTTCTATGGACCAAACGTGAGATTCAAAGCCAAACACTGGATAGACTTTTATGGCTCACTGATAGTCAAGGAAGCCTCACTCTATCAGGACGTGTGTATTCACTATGACCGAAGTTTGAGGAAAATTGCCTGGGGCGGAACATACGAAGTTATCGCCTGGAAAGAGAACTAACCTGCGCAGGCGCATTGTTCAAAAAAAACACACTTCAGGGGTCTCGTTTATCAACGCCGGACTATTTTCCATAATTGTAGCGACACTTTGCAGAGCTTATTTCCCCCAAAACAGATTCAGAATCACACCGGATTTCTGCCTTTCATCAGCAATGCCTTGACAAGTTTGAAATTGTCCTTACCATGGCTGACGGAATATATTCCATCTGTCCTGGCTTTGTTTTATCCCGGATGGATTTGAATGATTCCGCTTCAGTCACTGCTTCACAATCAATTGGAGGCCAACTCTATGCGCGTCAAGTTTCCCCTGGTCCTGATAACGCTTTTTTGCATCGCTGCGCCGGACAGTTTCAGCCAGATTTCGATCACACAGCAGGACATATTAAATACGATTCCATTGAATGACACGATCCAGGTCCATCAGAACTTTCCGTTTAGTCCGTTGCCAATTGACATCGGCCAAACAGGAGGGCCAAACATTTACGACTTCAGCAATCTGGACGTCACTCTTGGCGTTGGCGTGGAGGTGGTCTTGGTGTCGTCTATCCCTCTTCCGAACCTTCCTTTTTCACCGAACCTGACGGCCTTTGTATTTGATGACATATTCGGAACCACATACACCATCTTTGACATCCAGCCACAACAGTGGCTCTCACCTGGTTTTGTCAGTGTCGAGTTAGGTGGGGCGACTTTTCTGGAGGTTCGAGTTCCGCCCCAGCTAGTTCAGCCCCTCCCGACATCATTCGGCTCCCAGTGGAGCGGTTCCGGCCAGCTAGTAGAATCGGTTTTTGTTGAGGGAGTTTTGGTCGGGGAAGAAACAAGGCAGTATTTTGGTTCGGGAAAGGCCGATGGATTCGGGACTCTGCTCTTGCCAGGCGGCCTTAGCTTCGCCTGTTTACGAATCGTGGAAGACGTAAACAGTGACTTCGAGTCATTCCGAGAGTTTCGATATGAGACCAAAAGCGGCGTAGTGCTGCTGGTCGATATTCCTCTTACAAATATGACACCGGACACGGGCACGGTCATGTTTGAAGAGATCTTACTTCTGGGACCCGTCAGTTGCTGCGATACACCCGGCGACGCTAACAACGACGGGAAAGTCAATATCGCAGATGTGGTTTTTGTGATAGACTTTCTGTTCCGCGGGGGCAGCGCCCCGGCCTGCGAAGCCGAGGGAAATGCGAATGGGGACAATAAGACGAACATCGCGGATGTGTCTTATGTAATCGCCTACGTGTTTGCCGGCGGAGCTGATCCGATCTGCGTTCTGCGGTGATTAATTGTCCTGCCGCGGCTCTTGTATTAGTCTGATTTTACTATTCAATTTCCGGCGCCCCGCGCGCGGGTTTCCCCCGGAGATTCTTTTATGCTGTTGGGGACCATGACAGCCTCGCCATTGCCCAGCACAGAGCATATGATGTGGCGCCAAGCAAAAGGGCCGCAGTGTAGCCGTAGTGAATTGCTATCATCACGGCCAGCGCCGAGGCCAGCACCGAGCAGACGGTGTTGACACCCCACATCCAGGCGATACCGGAAGTTCCCAGTTCTGCGCGCAAACGCGCAATGCCAAGCGGAAACCCGGAGCCAAGCGCGGCGCCGAGTAATCCCAATAACAAAACTGATACCAGAGCGCGTACACCCCAGGGCCAGCCCTGTGTCCACGCAAAAAGACCCGGAGTTATAACTGTCTGGGCCAACACGAGCGCCAGAATAACCAATATCACCCGTGAATGTATACGTGGAGTAAGTCTCGCGCCCATCAATTTTTCTGAGAGAAATGACCCGTTAGCGCCGCCTAGTAATAGTGAAAAGATGACAATTGTAACTGCATAGATCGGATGTCCG
>JADFNA010000222.1 GCA_022563625.1 Candidatus Zixiibacteriota bacterium | reverse complement strand
TACGGGGAAATCAAACATTTTCGCCTGCACGGCGCTATTGATATAGCGCGTTCGCTGGTGAAAGAAGCCAACAAGTTTTTTGACACGAACGCCCCGTGGAAAATGTTCAAAGAGGGCAAGATTGAAGAGACGGGCGGAGTGTTGTATGCCAGCGCCGAAATTTTGCGCATTGTGTCGATTCTGCTCTATCCGGTAATGCCCGGCAAAATGAAAGAGCTACGCGCCATATTTTCGTTGACCGATGAGACACTCAATCTGGAAGCGGCACGTGAGTTCTTCTGCCTCAAACCCGGAGTTTCGGTCAGCGCCGGCCAGCCGCTTTTTCCGCGCCTGAAAGAACAGTTTCTTTCCTCGTACAAGAAAAAAGAGAATGAAGCGCAATCTGCCGCAAACGGACTTTTGGACATTACGGACTTCGGTAAGCTGAAGTTGCGAGTCGCCGAAGTTCTCAAGGCCGAGCGGATTGAGGGCGCGGATAAACTGCTGCGTCTGCAGGTGTCGTTAGGTGACGAGGAGCGCCAAATTGTGGCGGGGGTCGCCGAGCATTACGCTCCCGATGAAATAGTAGGTCAAAAAGTCATTGTAGTCGTAAATCTCAAACCGGCAGTGATACGCGGCGTTGAATCCCAGGGCATGCTGCTGGCCGCCTCAAATGGCAAGGAGCTTACACTGGTGACACCTTCGAGTGACATTTCAGCCGGCGCCAAAGTGAGTTGAGCGCTTGATTGTCCTTTAGCCACTGGCCGATTCAAGTATTACCGCTCACAATTCCGTTATCGCCAACTGTTTATGTTCGACAGCCACTGTCATCTCGACTCATGCGAGTTTGAAGCAAATGTCGCTGAGATAATCAGTGACGCCCGCTCTGCCGGAACGCATACGATTGTCAACATCGGGGTCGATCTCGTTTCATCCCGGGCTTCAATTGAACTGGCAGAGCGATTTGCGGAGATGTATGCCGCAGTCGGCGTCCATCCGCATGAGGCGCGCCACTACACAGCGGACACCGAACGTGAATTAACTGAACTGCTGCAGACGCCCAGGGTTGTTGCGCTGGGCGAAATCGGCCTGGATTTTTACCGCGACCTGTCACCCCGGCCGGTACAGCGCAAGGTATTTCACGCCCAGCTTGAACTGGCGTCACGGATTAAGTGTCCGGTTGTCATTCATGTTCGCGAAGCGTTTGAGGAAGCTTTTGGAATTGTCTCCGAACATCTGGAGAATCTTACGGCGGTAGTGTTTCATTGTTTTTCTGAAGGTGTAGCTGAGGCGCAAAAAGTAATTGACGCCGGCTGCCATATTTCTGTCGGAGGGGTGGTGACATACAAGAACTCTGTCATGGCCGATGTCGCCGCTTATGCTCCATTGGATTGGTTGATGCTGGAGACAGACGCGCCGTATCTCACTCCTGTGCCGCATCGGGGGAAAACCAATCAGCCGGCCTATGTGCGCTTTGTCTGCGACAAAGTGGCAGCGCTCAAAAAAATCAGCGCGGCTGAAGTCGAACGTCAGACTGATACGACTGCGCGCAAGTTCTACCGCCTGGTTGAAACATTCGGTGATTGACAGGCGATGTTTGACAGAACATGTTTGACAAGCCATGATTGACACACTCTTCAGCGCTAATCACAAGTCCGCATGAAAACAAAAAAACGCTTCGGCCAACATCTGCTGAAATACTCCGGCGACGCCAGGAGTATCGCCGGGCTGCTATCTGAGAGTCCCGTTCGTATACTTGAAATAGGCCCGGGCGCGGGGGCGCTGACCTCGGCTTTGCTTGAATGCCGCGAACAGGCGCACGTTACAGCCGTTGAGTTTGACCGCGACATGGTGGAGCATTTGCGAAAGCGCTTTGCCGATGAATCACGCTGCGAAATTATTCAGTGTGATATTCTCGATTATGACCCGGCGCCGCTCGGTTCCGCTCTGTCGGTCACCGGAAATCTTCCTTACAATATCAGCGCCCCTGTTTTGCAGTGGACAGTGAAGCATCGGGGTCTGATAACCGAGGCAGTGTTCATGCTTCAGCGTGAGGTTGCCGAGCGTCTGGCTGCCGGACCGGGAGGGAAGAGTTGGTCGCCGCTGGCGATTATGACGCAATTGTATTTTGAAATCAAAGAACAGTTCACGCTTGCTCCCGAACGATTCACTCCGCCGCCAAAAGTGCATTCAACGGTTGTATCTCTCAGACGCCGTTCCGGACCCGAGCGCGAGCTTCCGGATTTATTTGAGGAGACAGTCCGGGCCGCTTTCGCAAGCCGGAGAAAACTTCTGTCTAATAATATTATGTCGGCCTTTGCCCTCTCTCGAACGCGGGTTGAGGAAATTCTCCATTCGTTGGATTTCCCTCCCACCAGCCGCGCCGAAGAGCTCTCGACAGAGCGCTTTATCGCCCTGGCGAAGGCGCTTGAAAAACTTTGAGCCGGGATTGAGCCTTGCATAGCGCTACTATTTGTTACAGTATGTTAGAGACGGCCTCGAAGCTGAAGCCAAATAGATAATTGACAGATAATTGATAGATATTTGACACCAAGGAGATTCGTTTGCCGTCACTGGCGCTTAAACTTGATAGTGTGACCTGGCTGCGCGAGGGAAAACGTGCGCGCGATCCAGATCCGGCGCTGGCGGCAGTCCTGGCCGAGCAGGCCGGGGCCGATGCAATAGTAGCGTATCTCGGGCCATCCAGAACGGGCATTCGTGATCGTGATATTTATGTGCTCAAAGAAGTTGTCAAGACACGTCTTATTGTGGAAATCCCCCCGGATGATCAGATTCTCGCTGTGGCTCTGGAGGTCAAGCCGTCGCAGGTGACACTTGTTTCCGAAAACCGGGTTGATCCGAGAGGCGCCGAGACTCTCGATTATAGCGGGAACTTTGAAAAAATCTGCGAAGTTACCGAGCGCCTGAGGTCCGCCGGTATCGTTGTCTCGCATTTCATCCGTCCGCAGGCCGAAGACACAAAAAACGCCGCGCGCTGCAAGGTTGATTATGTAACGCTTTCGACTCTGGATTATGCTTCAGCCGAATCAGTTCAGGAGGCCGAAGAGGAGTTGGAGGACATAGAGAGGATTTCCCATCTGGCGCATAAGCTCAGCATGGGCGTTCATGCCGCAGGGGGGTTGACCTACAAGAATGCCACGCAATGCGCCGAATTGGAATTGATACAGCAAATTATTGTCGGCCGGGCCGTGGTCAAACGGGCGCTGATGGTTGGTATTGAACGCGCCGTCTCTCTGATGCGCGAAGAAATGAACCGCAAACTGTGATCGAACCCGGGGCAGAAGCGCCTGCGCCTCTCATCTCACCAATTTACACAGACATTAGAAAATTCATGCCAGATACCGGTGAAACTTCCAGCGAATCGACATCGAAGTGGTCGCTGAGAGTCGGCGAATTGTCCGAACCGGTGCGTATTGACCGCTATCTGGGTGATTCGGAGGAAATTCCTGCAACGCGCTCAAAAATTCGACGAGCGTTCAAAGACGGCCGGGCGCTGGTCAACGGCAAAGTAGTCAGCGCCAGCCACAAGTTGACCGGCGGCGAACAGATAGAGTTGACACTCCCTGTTGCGGCGCCGTCGATGGAAATTATCCCCGAGTCAATTCCGCTTGATATAGTTTTTGAAGATGACCACATACTGGTTGTCAACAAACCGGCCGGGATGGTGACTCATCCGGCGGTCGGATCACGCAGCGGGACACTGGTGCACGCGCTTTTGGGCCGAGGTCTGGCGCTCAGCGATCTGTATGGCCGGGAGAGGGCCGGGATAGTCCATCGCCTGGACAAGAACACGACCGGTCTGCTGGTAGTGGCGAAAACTGAAGCGGTCCATCTCGAACTACAGCGACAACTAAAAGAGCGAGAACTGAAGCGCGTGTATACGGGGATAATTTGCGGCCATCTCAAACAGGACAGCGGGGAAATAAATATGCCTGTTGGCCGCTCACTCACGGCCAACCCGCGGCCTGAATCCTTCTGCTTCGGTTTTGACCAGCCCAGCCCGGCAGCTGCCCGTGCAACCACCTCACCTGCGGCGACTGATTTCCAAATTTTACCGAGGGGCCCTTCATCCCCGTCGCGCATCATGTTCCGTTGACGAAATTCGACCGGATCGATTCCAAGTCTTCGGGCAATCATGTCGGTGTGGGATTCCACCGCGAACCCAACCTGTGGCTCTCCGGGCGCTCTCATATGTCCGCATGGACCCTGGTTGGTGTAGACGTGAGTAGCGGTAATCCGAACGTTCGGAATCCGGTAACACCCTGCCGCTTGATTCACGCCGCCCAGGGTAGGGTGGGGGCGGTAGCCAG
>JADFNA010000221.1 GCA_022563625.1 Candidatus Zixiibacteriota bacterium | reverse complement strand
GCTCGTTCAACCACATTTACCCAGGGGAAATTCACGGTCTCTGACGAAGATGCTGTCGAAATCAGCCAGGCAGGAGACTTGTCTCCGGGTACATTTGATATACGCGTCCTTGATTTAGCCAGAAATCACCAGCTTGCCTCGCAGGGTATCGAAGATCCCGACGATACGGCGCTGGGGACAGGCTCATTTCAAATATCAGTCGGCTCGGGGTCATTGCAGACTATTACTGTTGACACCACAAACAACACCCTGGCAGGACTGAAAGACGCGATCAATAACGCCGACCTTGATGTCAGCGCGTCAATTATTAATGATGGCACAACAAATAATTCGTTTCGCTTGATTCTGACCGCCAAAGACACCGGCGCAAAAAACAAGATAACAGTCCAGTCAAGTTTGACCGGTGGAGTCAACCCGAATTTCACCACCTCAAGTTTCGATACTCCAGAAACCGACGGGTTCTCTGCTCTGGCGACCTCGGCTGTCTCGCTCGGCTCATCGGCTGCGTATACCGGCGCTGAAAACAAAACATACACGTTCACCGTCGCCGGCAGCGGAACGCAGACGGTTGGAACGGATGTGATAACCATAAATTACACCGATGGCACAAACTCCGGTTCAATTGTAGTCAATGCAGTCGATACCGAGGTCGCTCTTTCCGGGACCGGTTCTGACGGCTTGACGATTTCATTCGGCGCCGGAGATTTGATCGCCGGAGACACATTTACCGTCTCAACATTCGCGCCGGAATTGCAGAAACCCACCGACGCAAGAATTTCTGTCGGCTCGACTGACGGTGGCGGAGCGCCGATCCAGATCACCTCAGAATCAAATAATTTCGCCGAAGCCCTGCCGGGCATGAATTTGACAGTCAAAAAGGTCACTGCCGCAGGTCTTTCAATTACCATCACATCGGAACACGACATCAATGGAATCGAGGCGGAAATCAACGGATTTATTTCTGTTTATAATGACGCCCTCTTGTTCATTGATAAGCAATTCAAGTACAATCCTGACACCAGGTCATCCGGTGTTCTTTTTACCGAGGGTACGCTGCGGACGATGCAAACGGCCTTACGCTCTTCCGCGGTTGGCATAGTGCAAAACCTCGCCGGTAATTTGAACGCTCTGGCGACGATTGGGATTCGCACTGACGGCGAAGGCCGACTGCGGATCGCGAACAAGAGCATGCTGGAAGATGCAATCAAGAACAAGAACAAGGATTTGCAGCGCCTTTTCGGCGATGACATTATTTCAAGCCGGCCGGAATTCCAGCTTCTTGTCGCCGCCCGGGAAACGATAGCCGGGACCAACTACGAGGTGGATATCACGCAGGTGGCGACGCGGGGATATTACGAAGGCGTGACGATCGCCGATCCCGCCACGTCGCCGCTGATAATCACCTCGTCCAATAACGTACTCAAGTTCAGCATCGGACCGACTCAATCAGAAGACATTATACTGACCACCGGCTCATACACAAGCTTTGCGCAATTGGTCAAAGAGATACAGACTCGGATTGACGCCGACAAAAACATCGGGGATAAGAATGTCACGGTCAGTTTCACCCAGAGCGGCTCTACCGGTGTAATCAGAATCACCAGCGGCGAGTACGGGTCCAATTCTTCGGTCTCTGTGATCCTGGGATCGAACGATGTACTTGAGACATTGCTCGGACTCAAAAACGCGAACCCGGTTGTTGGACAGGATGTGGCCGGAACAATCAACGGTGAAGAGGCCAAGGGTTCGGGCCAGACACTTACCGGAAAAACCGGCAACAAAACCACCGAGGGACTCAAACTGCGGATCACCCTGGACGCAGCGGGTTTGATTGAGGGCAGTGAGGGTACGATAAGTTTAACCAAAGGCATCGCATCCAAACTGCGTGACACGCTTTTTCGCATAACCGATACAGTCCACGGTTCGCTGGCCTCACGGGTAAAGGGCCTGGATTCCCAGGTTCAAGATATTAAAGAGCAGATTGCCCGTATTGATGAACGTCTGGCGCTGCGCAGAAAGCGGCTGTTAGATCAGTTTCGCGCTATGGAACAGGCGCTGAGTCAGATCAACGCGCAGGGGGCGTTTTTGGCCAGTGGCCTGACGTCTCTCGTACGGATTTAGATGTCAGGTGTGAAAAGCGCTCGCAATCACCAGAGGAACAGTGTATGATCGAACGTGGCATTGGAAGCTATCAGAAATTTGACACACTTGGAAAATCACCGCTTGAACTACTCCTGATGGTTTATCGCGGCGCCGCCAAAGAGCTTAAGGAAGCCGAGGATGCATTCGCCCGCGAGGACCGGGAAACCGGACGGGCGAAAATGGAGCGCGCCCGTAAGTTTATCACCCACCTGTACACGACTCTGGACAACGACAAGGGAGGAGATGTCGCAGTCAAACTGGGACAGCTCTATGTCTTTATCATCGAACGAATCCAGGTGGCCCAGGCCACCGGTGATACTGCAATCATCGGAGATTTGCGGGTAATTATCGAAAACTTGCAGACAGGCTGGCAGGAGGTCCGAGAATCTGCGCTGCCTGTCCCGGGAAATTCGACAGCAAGAAGGCCCTCGGTGTCGTTTGTGAAACCTGCGCAAGACAGGACGGAATCGCGGGAGGGGTGATGAGCGCTGTCTGATAGTTTGACCGCTTCCCACCCGGAAGAATGGCATGAGAATTAACGAAATCACAGAATTAGAGCGCGAACTACTCTCTGCGCTCAAAGAAGAATATTCGTTTTATCAGTCACTGTATATTCTGATTGATCGCCAGCGCGATATTATCAAATTCGAGAAGGACGAAAAGCTCCTGGACTTGTTTACAGAAATAGAGCGTTGCCATGTGCGTCTCAAGCAATCCGAAGAAAAGATCGTATTCATGCGGGAGAAAAACACCAAACTCTTCCCGCTGGCGGCCACCGCTCCCGAGGTGCGAAAAGTAGTTACGAGTATTATAACCTTGATTCGCAAGAACATGAATATTGTTAAGGAAAATGAAGAGTATTTGCGAGAGCGCCATGATAGAGTGCGCTCGGAGTTGGATAGCCTGCAGAACTCGTCAAAAATCATGAAGTACCTGCGTGAAACACCGCAGACGGCGCAATTTGTGGACAGTAAGAATTGAAATACAGTGAGCTGTTTGCAGCCGGGGTAAATGTGCAGACACTTGCAAGGGAAATGAGGGTCTCTCAAGAGGATTGGGCTTTGAGTCGATACTAGCCAATAGGGATACAGATGAAGATTCCCGCATATCACGGACCGGAGTATACGAACAGAAAAGCCGATAACTTTATCGGCCACGAGGCGCGAAATAAATCCGCCTCGGACTCTGCGAATGACACCAACAGGCCAGGAGCCGGGACCGACAGTGTTACAATAACGGGAAACAGGAAAGTTTCAGAGCGGGCTGTGTATAGCATGTCAGATCTCAAAGGAAAGGCTGACAGAGCGCTCTCCGCCCAGAATGCGCTGAAAGAGCAGCGGGTGGACAGGCCCGAACCGCTGGTTGACATTAGAATCAGCGCCACGCGGCGGGAATTAATGGAGCTGGCCCGTTTGAGAATAAGCGCTGGTTTTTATAATCGACCGGACGTCATTGACGCGATGGCCAAAAGAATCATTGACAACGGTTGACAGCCGGCGCGGTTTAACGCGGGAAAACAATGCAGTGGACGCACAGACTTCACACAACGTCGAAATTGATGCCAGGGTTAAACAGGTGGTGGCGAATATTCGCAACCTGCCAACTCCTCCGATTGTCTTCACTCAGATTCAAAAAGTCATCAATAGAGAGACCGCATCGGCGGCCGACGTCTCCAAGATTCTGGCCGAAGACCCCTCTATGTCCGCCAAAGTCCTCAAGATGACTAACTCGGCCTTCTATGGCCTGCCGCGCGAGATAGATTCGGTTCAACAAGCTGTTATGATTATCGGGTTCGAGGCAGTCAAGAATCTTGTGTTGTCCGCCTCGGTGCTTGAGATGTTCAAGGGCAACAAAATTGACTCAGACTTTCAGGAACGATTCTGGCGCCACTCTCTGGCGACAGCCTTCGGCAGCCGGCTGATCGCTAGAAAAGTCAAGAGCCGCGGCGCGTTTGATGTTGAAGCAGCTTTTTCAGCGGGACTGCTGCATGATATTGGCAAACTCGTGATTGCATGTTTCCTGCCCGATGAGTTCAAGGAGATCGCTGAGCAAGTCAAGAGAACTCCGAATACAGAAGACAAGGACATCGAAATGGCCGTATTGGGTTACTCACATGAACAAGTTGGGGCTGCCCTGGCCGTTAGCTGGAACCTGTCCTCCACTATGATTGATGCAATCGCTTTTCATCACTACCCGGAA
>JADFNA010000220.1 GCA_022563625.1 Candidatus Zixiibacteriota bacterium | reverse complement strand
GCGTATCAATTCTCCCGGGGGATCGGCCCTGGCTTCTGATTTGATATATCGCCAGACCATCAAGGCCCGTGAGTTTGGCCCGCTGAATGTCTCTATGTCGGGTGTCGCCGCCTCCGGCGGCTATTATATCTCAGCGGCGGCCGACAAAATCTTCGCCAATCCGGCCACAATCACCGGCTCTATCGGTATTTTCGCCCTCAAACCGGACCTGAGCGGATTGCATGAAAAAATCGACCTGCATAAGCGTTTCTATTCTCGTGGAAAAAACTCAGGGATATTCAGTTTGTCCGGTCCGTTTTCAGACAGTGAACGCGCCCGACTGAAATCTGGTTTACGCGCCTTTTATGATCGATTCTTGCAAGTCGCCTCCGGCGGCCGCGGATTAACAGCGGATTCTGTGGATCAACTGGGCCAGGGGCGGGTTTGGACCGGCTCGGAAGCCAGAGGCAACGGGTTGGTTGACAGCCTCGGCGGCCTGTGGCAATCGATTAGCGCCACCGCAGACGCCGCCGGCCTGAAAGAGTTCGAGGTCAAACGTTATCCCAAGAATAAGACTCTGATATCGTTCGGCTCCAACCCGCTGCTCGACCCATTCCGCGGAATAATCTCACTTGTCTTCGGTACCGGGCACGGAATTCTGGGTGGAGCTCCCCGGAGTACAGCGATATTCCTCGGCCAGCCTCACTCAGGCTACTATATGCGACTGCCTTTTGACCTGTCAGTCGAGTAACGGCCTGTTAACGATTTTGTTCTCGCCTGATTGGCGCTGTCTAATTTTCGCGTCGGTTGGCAATCTCGGCTAAATAACGTATCCTTTCCCGCGCAGAATCGTATACAATGGTGATGAATTCCATCAATGACATACCGGCCCGAACCAGGAGACTCAAGCTCTCTCCCTGCGCTCTGTTCACGCTCTTTAGCGCCGCTCTTTTTCTGACACCTGTCCAACGCGCATCGGGTGTTGATCGTATCGCCGAAGCGCCGGTGCGGGACACGGTCTTCGAAAACGGACTGACAGTTCTGGCGATGGAAGACAAGTCAAATCCGCTGGTGGCCCTGCTTGTCACATATCATGTTGGTTCACGAGATGAAGTTGAGGGCAAGACCGGCCTGGCGCAAGTTGCCGGACGGATGCTGACCACCGGCTCGCTGGGATATCGCAAAGAGGAATATGGGCGTCTGGTGCATTCCGGCGGCGGAGATTTTGGCTTTGAAATCGTTCATGACAATTCGATGTACTGGTCGCGCTTCCCGAAACATTTGCTCAGGAAAGTACTGCTGATGGAGGCCGACCGTATGGAAAATCCGAACCTGTCGCGCGAAAATCTGGAAGGTGCAAAGTCTTCAGCGCGCAGAGTCCGTGACGCATATCTGGAAACGAACATCTATGCCCCGCTGGTTTTGGAACTTTTGAGCCGCGTCTATCCTGACCACCCCTACGGGCGTTTAGAGTATGGCAGCGAGGAAGACATCTCAGCCCTTAGTGTCAGCGACGCCCGCTCATGGATGGGAAAGTTCTTTTTACCGGCGAACGCGACTATCACTCTGGTGGGGGATTTCAAGCGCGGCAAATTGTTTGAAGAGCTGGTGGAGATTTTCGCAGACATCCCCAGCGCCCCGGCGCCGTTGCGCGTTTTGCCGCAGCTATCCGATCAAACCGCCGAACGGCGCTCGCACATCGCCGGGTCCATTCAAATTCCGGTTCTCATTGCCGGCTATGAAGTCCCTGAACTGGCACATCAAGACCGCCTGGCGCTGGATCTTTTGGCCGGCATACTCTATGGAGAGCGCTCCTCGCGTATTTATCAGCGGCTGGTTGTCAGCAGCGGAAAATGTCTTTTTGCCGGGGGAGACATTGTGGAGTTCACCGGTCCCGGTCTTTTGTACTTTTTTGCGTTTATGAATCAAGGAGAAGCGCTCTCAGACGCCGAGGCGCTGCTCAATGAAGAGTTCAAACGAGTGATTGATGGTGACCTGAGCGAGGGCGACTTAATTATCGCCCGGAAACAACTTGAAGCGGAAATCTATCAGCAGGGCGCCAGAGCTTTGCCGCGCGCAAAGCAGATCTCACGTTCATATGAAACCTGGGGCGAGAGTATGCGCTGGTGGGACGACCTGGAACGGCTCGAAAGCGTCACACTCTCTGACATCGCCCGGGTGGCGCGGGAATATCTCAAGGAAGAAAAGCGGACGATAATTCTGATGAATCCGGCCGGCGCAAAACCATCAGAGGTCCGGCCATGAGTTCTCTTTGTCATAGCAGGACGCGGCTGGCTCCAGGTGTCATGTTGCTGTGGACTCTGATGGCGCTGATGGTGTTCGGAACGGCGCAGTCTTTCGCCGGCCGAATTGCACCACGGGCTAAAACCAAGACACTCGCCAACGGGATGCGCTTTATAGTCGTCGAGCAGCGTGAATTGCCGACGCTTTCCATTCAGGTTGTGGTGCGCGCCGGTTCGTCACTGGACCCTCCCGGTAAGGCCGGTCTGGCAGCGCTAGTTCCCGAGATGCTCAGAAGCGGCGCCGGCAAGAGGAGCGGCGCTGAGCTCGATCGTTACATTGATTCACTTGGGATTCAGTTCCAAACTTGGGTTGACCGTGACGCCGCACATTTCAGGCTGGATGTCGGCCGCCGTGAGTCGCTGGCTGCAATTCAATTCCTGCGTGATATGCTAAGGGAACCGGTCCTGGATAAGGCGACGTTTGAGCGGCTGGTCAGATCACAAATCTCCGGCGCCATTCAAGCATTTGATGTCGGTTCGGCGGTAGCGCTTGATCTTGCATATGGGGCCATGTTCCCCGGACAGGCGCTCGGGGAGGCCCCGAGGGGTAATTCCGAATCACTGGAAAACATTTCACTGGCTGATGTCACAGAGTTTCTTGAGAAGCATTACACTCCCCGGAATATCACTCTGATCGTAGCCGGGGACCTGGAGATTAAACGTGAAATTAACACACTGACTGAAACGTTTTTCCCCATACCGCGCGGCAAGAGTCATGCGCCGGACGCTGCGGAGTTTTCTCCTGTAAAGACTGACTCAATTCGCTTTCAACTGCTTGATGCCCCCCGATCAGGCGGCGCTTCAATCATGATTTTCGCGCTGGCCTCTTCTCCGCGCGACACGAGTTCATTTGCCGCAGACATTATGCTGGCGCATTTGCTGGGCGGGTATCCGGAGATTTCCTATCTGGGCCGCAGGCTGGTTGAGGAACAGCGCCTGATAACCAATCTGACTTCAACCCTTCCCACGACTGGAAACCGTACTTTCCTGCGAGCGCGATTCAACTGCGCAGCGGAGCAGGTGGTTGATGTTCTCACGGAGACGCTCGACATCACAACGCTGCTTGGCGAGTCGCGTATTTCCAAGCGTGAGCTGGAAGATGGTAAACATTTCTTTCGCGGGTCATTTGCAATGGCCTTCGAAAGCGCCGGTGATATCAGTACACTTTTTGCGCAGGCAACGTCCGCGGGTTTGAAACACAACTACGTTGATGTTCTTCTCAAACATATTGAAAGGCTCACTCAGGCAAACATCAAGGCCGCCGCCGCCCGTCTGTTTTCCCCCGGCAACATGATCATAGTCGTAGTCGGGAACAATAGACAGTATATCCATCAACTTGCAGAGTTCGGCTCAGTTTCCCGTGTCAAAGGCCCGCGCGAGTTTGAATGAATGAGCGCGCCGGTAATCTCTCTACTGCGCCTACCGGCGCACGGAATCGATACCGGCGCTAGCCGCTTGCATACCTTCCCGAAATATTTATATTCAACGCCGCCTGCCGCTGTTCTTGCTCAAGATAGCATTGTGCGCCGAGAGCGCATGGGCTGCAGGGCAAGAGCTAAATAAAATGAACGATGTGGAATGAAAACCTGGCGTTAAGATAAACATGAGAATCGGTATCATAGGGCTGCCACAGTCCGGGAAAACCACGCTCTTTAGCGCCGCTTCGGGTGGGTCTGCGGCCACAACACCGGGGAAAACGGCCCGTTCCATTGTTCATGTTCCCGACTCGCGGCTTGAGGTTTTGGCGAAATTGGCCGAATCCGGCCGGATTGTTCATGCTGAAGTGGAATTTCTGGACGCCGGTGGATTCAGCGGCGTGGCCAAAGATGCGCCGGTTGAACTGAAAGCTTCGGCTGAACTGAAACAGATGGAAGCGCTGCTTTTGATTGTCGATGACTTTTCCGGTTCGCGCGAGCCAAAAGTAGATATTCAACGCGCAACTGACGAAATGATTCTCAATGACCAGGCCCAGATCGAAGGTAAAATACCCAAACTGGAAAAAACAATTATGTCCGGCGGGGCCAAAGAGCGCGTCGCTGAACTTGCCGCTCTAAAAAAATGC
>JADFNA010000219.1 GCA_022563625.1 Candidatus Zixiibacteriota bacterium | reverse complement strand
GTTTTCGGGAAAAGTAGTAAAAGCGCCATTCTACAAAAGGTCGTACAGGCGACCGGACACTTCGGGAAGTTGAGCAGGCCGAAATGATGCGTATAGATGTTTCATTCACACCGCAGAGCCTGACACAAAAGAAAGTTGATGGCCGCCAGATTGTCGCCATTGATGTTCTGCGCGCCAGTTCAACTATGGTCACCGCCCTGGCCAATGGTGCGCGCGGGATTGTTCCCGTGGCCGAACCGTCACAGGCAGTCGAAGTGCGGACAAAACTCGGCGCCGAACATGTGCTGCTTGGTGGAGAGCGTGGTGGAATCAAAATCGAAAACTTCGATCTGGGAAATTCGCCGCTTGAATACACCCGGGATATTGTGGGCGGCAAAGTCATCGCCATGTGCTCCACCAACGGCACCGCGTTGTTTACACTGTTTCGTTACAGCGGGCCTGTCCTGGTCGTGTGTTTCTTGAATCTGAGCGCCGTCTGCCGGGAAATCGTCGAAGAAAAATCTGACCTCGCCCTGCTTTGCGCCGGTGATGAGGGCGATTACTCCAGCGAAGACGCGCTCTGCGCCGGGGCGCTGATTGACAAACTGGCCGACACTCCGCTGGATGAGATTTCCATGAACGATTCGGCGAAGCTCGCATTACTGCATTATAACGCCAGCCGCGAGCGGTTGGCGGATTCGCTGCGCGAAAGCGCACACGGGAGGGAACTGGCGGCGCTTGGATTCGGGGAAGATATCACATTCGTCTCTGAAATAGACCGCTATAACATCGCGCCCTGTTTCGAGTCCGGGCAAATTGTCCTGAAAGAAACAGTTTCGGAAAGCGGCCCGAAACTTTGAATAAATAATTTTGAGAAACTCCGGACGCGCGAACTCACCATTCCCGAGTGCGTATAAGGCGGGGTCGGGATACTTTGCTGCAGACGGCCTTTCACACGACAATACTCCAGAGAAAACTATGACGCCTCCAATATCCGCCATAATAGCCAAACAATTCGTCCCGCGCCCAGCCACCGGTAACTGGCGGACGGCGCTCTACGTAATTGCGGCAGCGGTGGCGCTCCATTCTCCATCAGCCGCACAACCCCACAACGCCGTTCCCCACAACGACGTTCCCTACAACGCCGTTCAGATCGCCGCGACCGTGACTCTGATGTCTGCGGACAGTTCACAATCGGTTGTTGTGGAAGAACGAATCTGGGATGTTCCGCTCGGGAAACGGTTCTCTGCGTTTTTGGCGAATATGTCGCTCGAGTTATTGCCCAAAGACCTGGACAGTCAGCGGCTTGAAATCACTGTCTTTTTGACAACCATCGGATCCCGTCCCGATTCGCGCAACAAACGCTTTACTATGGAGCTTGAACTACCGGCGTTTATTGGCCGAATTCGCGGCAAGAATGGCGCAACTTACCGGCTGCGTCTTGTCCCGCAAAAATTCACCTCTGTCGATCTGTCCGGATGTGAATATGACCACCGTGACAGCGGCAGTTTTCGCATCGACCCGACAGCAAACTTCGACTTGTATTATGCCCGGAACACACTCGGTGATTACCACTGGAACAAAGTCAAGGAGCTTCTCGAACAGGACTATCGCAGCTACCGGGACGCTTTCGATTTCAATATGACCGGCAAACTTCATTACTACCTGTATCCCTGCGCCTCTCCTACTCTGGCCTGGGACCCGCGTTTTGGCTACGCAATTGATCCGGCGCGTTCGCAGGCGCAGGTGATTTACTCTCACGGTTACATGGGCGCTTCGCCTCTGGTGGCGACACTGACGCAGACGCTGAGAATTTCCGGCTATGCTCCTCCGTTTCTGGCCGAGGGGATTTCGTCATATTTCTATTTTCATGACTATGAAGTATTACGAGCGCTGCGCAACGGAAAACTTCTGCATTTGCATGACCTGCTGACAACCCGGCAGTATTACCAGGCAGACCCGCTGCTGGCCACTGCCCAGGCCGGTTCGTTTTGCCGTTTTCTGGCGGATACATACGGTGTCAGCAGATTTCGCAAGCTGTATCAGGCAAGTGATGACTTAACTATCGCCGGCAATTTCCCGGAACTCTATGACGGCGCTGATATTGATGCGCTAGAAAACCAGTGGATAGTGTATCTCAAGAAAATGCATCCGGCGAAATCCCGCTTTTCGAAACGAGCCAGCCTGGAGGGCGCCGCGAATAACCTTGATGTTGCGATATCGGTGCTGCAGGAAGGCTTGCGCTGGGACACCACCTTCGCCGATACGCTGTCCACACTCAAACTGCTTGCGCCGCTCTATACCCAAACCGGAAAATATGATCTGGCGCTGAAAACCAACCAGGCGCTGTTCGATAAATCACGCCCGACAAGCGGCCGCAAATCGTTTTTCCTCTTGAGGGTCGCATACCTTAGCGCGCTGACCGGAGAATTCACCCGGTCGCGGGAGGCATATGATTCTCTGGAACGGATTGATTCACTTCGTCTCGAAAGCGTGGACTATGGCCGGGCGCGGCTTTTGGCTTTTGAAAGTGATACGGCGGGCGCCATCGCCGCTTTCGATACTTTTCTTAACAAGAACCCAGGAGCGGTTGCCACAGTGGAAAGCGCCCTGTTGCAGGCCCTGTTGCTGGGTGTTCCGGGGACGTATCAGGACACGGCCCGAAGTCGCCGCAAATATGAGCAGGCATACAAGTCCGCTGTTTTTCTGGTCAACAACGCTCAAACAGATCCGCTCAATCGATTCCGGCAAGGTATGGCCGAGATAGGCCTGGGCAAATATGAAGAAGCCCGGCAAAACTTGGATATAGCCCTGTTTCTGGAGTTCCGACACCGCCAGCTCGGGCGGGAACTGGTTGGATTGGGAAACCTGGCCGATCTTTTGGGAAACCGCCAGGAAGCTCTGGCTTTTTACCATCGGGCGGACAGCCTTGATCAATCAGTTCCCGGGCAAAGACAAATTCAACGATACATCAATGAACCCTTCACGTTCGGCGCCCGATAGCGCGACTGAGGTCAAACGAAGCAAAGCTTTGTCCGATACTTTTACTACTGATTGGCGAACCAGATGAGCGCCATACAAATCATAGACGAAATAATTATGGGCGAATATGTTCAGTTTTCTTAACAGCGCCATGTTAATCGCCGGAGCGGCGGCTGTAATACCGCTTGTTATTCATCTCTTTTCCAAACGCAAGATGAAAGTCGTGACGTTTTCGTCACTCAAGTATTTGCAGGCCATGCAAAAACGCCAGGTGCGGCGGATCAAAATCCGCCAGTTGCTGTTGCTTGCGCTCAGGACGCTAATCCTGGCGCTGGCGGCCCTGGCGTTTGCCCGCCCGGTAACACAGTCGGGGTATCTTGGCTCGCAGGCCGGTGTTTCGGCAGTGGTCCTTCTGGACAGATCCGCGTCAATGTCACAGGAATCAAGCGACGGCCTGTTGTTCGATCTCGCGTTGGCCCACGCCAGAGGAATACTCGGTACTTTTTCCGATGCTGACGAAGTCGCGCTGGTGACATTCGGATCGGGCAGGGCCGAGCCGGACCCGGAATTCGCCTCTCCCCGGCGCGCCGGAGAACTGCTCGACAAAATCACAGCCGCCGATGGACGCGGTGAGTTGGCGAGGGCTTTGCGCGGCGCCTATGATCTTTTTGATAACGCGAAACACTTCAACCGCGAGCTGTTTATAATTTCAGACTTTCAGTTGAACAGCATGCCCGACACCTTGCTCCGCCTTGGGGACCGCGAGGGCGAATCCGCAGGCGAAATTCGTGTCTATGCTGTGGCTGTCGGTCCGTCCGGACAGATGACAGGCGGACAGCCGAGAAACGCCGGAATCATTCGCGTTGATTTCGGCGGCCAGTTGATTGAGGCCGGGGTGGATTTCACCACCGGGTACACGGTCAAAAACTTTGACGCAGACGCCAGAAGCAATCTTATCGCGTCTTTGTATATTGATGGACAGCGTGTCGCCCAGTCTGATTTTTCACTGACCGCGCATGAGGAAAAACGCCTGACGTTTACTCGCAGGGTAGACTCGCCGGGGCGGCATTATGCATATCTCCAGCTCTCTGATGATGATTTTCCAAATGACAATCAATTCAATTTCACCTTCGACATACCCGAGACGTTCAATTTCCTGATTGTAGATAACAACGCGGGCGGAGATTTCATTCGCCTGGCGTTGGAACCGACTGATATCGGGGTCCGCCACTGGCTGATCAAGCAAATCAGCGCCTCACGATTGGGCGGTATCGGGCTTGGAGACTATGATGTGGTCGCGCTGGTAGGGATAAACAGCCTGACACGATCGGAAGAGGCGGCTCTGTCCCGTTTTTTGAGGCGTGGCGGGGGAGCAATATTTGTGCCTGGCCCGAATCT
>JADFNA010000218.1 GCA_022563625.1 Candidatus Zixiibacteriota bacterium | reverse complement strand
ATCGGCATTCAAATCTTTTCTATAGGCAAGCGAATCGGAACGAAACAGCGCTGCCAGTTCCCCTTCTGAGAGCGCTGCAAGTTGAAGATTAAGTATTGTTAGCAGGGAATCGATGATTTGAATGTCAGATTGAATCTCAGGCTCAGGCCTGCCGCGCAACAAGTCCAGATTGTCGCGTAATTCATTCAGCGCCGCTAAACCGGCCTCCTCTCCATCTCTGAAATCGACATCCCCGGAAAGTCCCGCCAGATCAAATAATTCGGTATTCGCATACAGCTTACCGCGTAAAGTTTTGAGATTTTCCAGAATCCAGGGGTCCGCATGATATACCGGCGCTTTCACGATTTTTGCTCCACGGGCTTTGGCAGTGAACTCAGCGGGGTTTACATAAAACGCCCAGCGGGCGGCCGGGCCTTTACGTTTTTGAATCATAGCCAGCGACTCAACTCCTGGCGTTTTGCCATCACCGGAGGCGACAGCCAGTGTCGCAGTGCGTGAACCGGAAGTGAGGTGGCAGTTCGCGCAATGCCGCTCAAAGTCTATATCGCCGAAACCGATACCCTCGGTGTCAGGTTCATGACAGCTCAAACATGCCTGCTCGATGAACGTGTTCTTACCTTCTTTCTCCAGGCGTTCAAGAGCAAATTTTGTGTGACGGGCATGGGTAAATTTGAGCGCGCTGTCATCTGGCTGTTTTTCCCGGGCGAATTCAAACTCGGGATGAATGTCGTTGAATGAACCGTATGAGTGGCACGTCAGACATTGAGCGTCAGTGACTGAGGTAATCTGCGCGCTGCGTCCGTTGTGATCCGGATGGCAGGAATAACAGTTTTGTTCATCTGACTCATGGACCGCCTTGGCTGCGGCGATACGGCCTGTGTCACCCGAGACATAGGTGTAATGGGCATCGAATGAATATGCGGCAATCATCTCACCCGATTTCCCATGGCAGGTCAAACACTTGTTGTCAGTGACCGACTTACCGAACACATGACACTTGCCGCAATCTTCTGAGAAACCCGCATGGTTTGAACTGAGCGGACCGGCCGCAATAAATCCTCCGCTTTGAAAATAAAAATCATAGCCAAACCATCCCAGCGGCAGCAGTGAAAGTAATAATCCTAGCAGAACCAATTTCCGCCGTGAGGCAGGGTTAATCGATCCTTCATGTACGGGAAGGCCGAGCGGAGTGAATCGTCCTTTGCCTGTTGGATGTTTTTGCATATTAGACAAATGTAATTATCCTAAATACTTTTTTTAAGAACTACTTCTTCTGAGAGATATTTTTTCTCCCGGGCACCTCTAATAATAGAAAACCACAAAAAGATGCAATAGCGCCAGCAATATCAGTACCAGTGACAGCGGCAAGTGCAATATCAGCCAAGCCCTCAGGGCGGCCTGCATCGTGAAATGCGCATCCAGCGCCAGTTTGGCCCGGTAGATTTCTTCGAGCTCGTCTGCGATTTTTGCGTTGTCGCTAGCAAGCGCTTGTTTGAGATGATCAAATGCGCGCGCTATTTGATGCGCCCCGCCAGAAATATCCACAAAATAGCGCAATGAGCGGGCCGGCTTTTGAAGTTTGAGCGCCAGATCACGTTCGTAAAAGCGCCTGACTGACTCCGGAGCAGTGGGGACAAGAGTTTCAGCGCGGCTTCGCAGTTCATCGGACAGTTCAGGAATTCTTTCATAAATCACTTCGATTTCGAGCCCGGATGATAGCGCCTGCGCGGTCCATTTTTGCAGGAGTACGCCCAATAGCCCGCTCAGTGTGACCCAGATAGAGAGCGCCCACAGCGCCCAGTTGAGCGCTCCGTGTGGCAGGGAGAATCCCGTGTGCATGAACATGAGAAGCAAAAACAGCGCGCCGCCATACAGATGAAACTGCATCCATGTTTGGACCCTGCCCAGTCCCATGCGGCTGCTAAACTTTACACTTCTGCGGCGGACCCCGTAGAGCGCCGCTCCGAAAAATAGAACCGCGGCGGCAGTTCCGAATGAAAACCCCCATATATTTCCGGGACTAACTTCCGAGACCAGGACATCTATAATATATGCCGCGACGGAAAGTACGACAGCCGCGAGGAATACGCCCAGCCACTTTGGTGATGATACAAACTGTTTCATGAATAATGCTTCGATCAGCGCAGACAATTTATTTCTAATTTGGATGTTGCATCAAGAAAGCAATTTGAAAAATTCGTCAACCTGTCCCACACGGAAAGCGCTTCCATGCGGACAACTGCTGACACAGGCAGGGTCATGCCCGGTACTATTACACAAATCACATTTTGTCGCGATGAGACGGTCTTTTCCGCGCAGGGCGGACGGCAGGGCATCGTCCGGCCACGTTGTACCGGTTTCGCGCATGGTGATCGCATCATACGGGCAATTATTGGCGCAGGCCATGCAGCCGATGCACAACGCGTCATCAATTTCAACGATGTCGCCCACACTGGCCCGGCGTATGGCGCCGGTAGGACAACCGACCAGACAGACCGGATCACGGCAATGATAGCAGGCGCGGGTAATAAGCAAGTTTTCATATTTGCTGCCTTCGCGCACAAAACGCGGTATTCCGTCATGTGTATCCGCGCAGGCGCGCACGCAATCATCACACCTGGTGCAGGTATCCAGATCAATTACCAGGACACTGTTTCCCTGGATCAGGCCTTCTTTCAACGCCGTGTCAAGAAATTGTGAATGGCGAATATCCTTTTTGCCATGACCGGCTTCCTTTATTCTGGCAACGGCCGAACGCCACAGCCGGTTTTTGACGTCTGGATAGCGCTGGATCAGCGCGTTGAAATCCGCCCGTGAAAGTTTGACCAGTTCGGCGTGCTCCACCGATTGCGCGGTAAGGCGCCAGGTTGTGACACCATCCACTAGCAATTCGGTTTCACCTAATGTCATGCCTTTGGAGAGATAGGTGACGACCAGCGGGCCGCGTTCTAGGTTTTGAGAAAGTTTGATAAACCCGGAGCGCACAAGGTACAAACAATCAACCTGATCACCTTCAGTTGCGATAGTCTCATTGGAATCGCATGAGATAAGCTCCACACGATCTTTCAGCTCTCTCAAGAATTCTTTGTCGCAGCCCTCAAACAGAGGCGAGCTCTGCAACTGGAAAAGAAGCGCGTTATCCCGATACAGTTTGTCAATTCGCGTTTTTAGTTCGGCCGATTTGCGTTTCATCAGCTTCAGGGCCGGCATACGGATCTGCAGCAGCTTACACGCGGATAAAGTTTTTGCGGTGGCCGCCTGGGGCCAGCCGATAGAGGCGCCGAGTTCACCGGCAAACGATCCGGCGCCAAGTGTGATTGTTTCGCCGCCAGTGACATTGATGTCCATTGTCGCCAGGAAGGTCACCTCCGAAACGCCGGGCTTGCTATGTGACACCTGCTCTTGAAACACTGTCATGTCGAGAGATTTACTTCCAGATTTGTCCGGCGCCTTTTCTCTTGATGTAGATAGAGGGCTAACCATTGTACGCTCTGCATCAAAAATCGGCCGGGCCTGTTCTGCCCGAAACTGCAGCGACGGCGCCCGGACCGACAGGAGTCCTTCGACTACATAGAACGCGATGTCGATATAAGAGCCCTCTTCATAGAGGACTGCGTCTTTTTTCCAGGTAGCGAGTGATATGTCCGGGCTGATTTTCTTGAGAAAATTTTCGTCATAGCTTTTGAGCGGCTCAAAAGCTTTGAGCTGCGCCGGGGTTAACTGCTCTGAGAGTTCCAGTATGCCGGAATGTTCTCCGAAAGTCGTCCAACGGTCGCGGAATTGCTCGCTGCGCTTGATGACAGTCGCGCTCAGATCGGGCTGTTTCTGTTTGGCCATAGAAGGGTTACTTGTCACCGACTTTGCGGGCTAATAGTTCAAGTCGTCTTGCAATAATGAACAGGAGTTCTCTGACAGATGCGCTGTCTGACACTCGGGGAAACGGCGGCAGCGTGATTGGTTTTGGCGGGGACGAAGCGATTACCGGATCACGTCTGCGCGGCGCCTGCGGAGGGGATGGTGGCGCCACAATCTTTGTTTGCGGCTGCGTTTGGGCGGCGGGAGTGATTGATGCGATTATCATCGTTGAGGGAGCAATTGCTTTCATAAAAGCTTTGAACGGCGCCTTGTCCAGCTCATCTTCGGCCAGCTCCCGGTCCCAGTGTTTGGCCACCTTCTTCGTGCCGGAAATGTAGTTGAATCGGGCGCCGTTTGAGTGCCCCACGCCCAGCAGCTTTGTGTCGGTAACATAATGACAGCTCACACATGCTTCTGCGCGGACGTTCATCTTAGCCAGCTCTAACAGGCCCAGAGAAAGCGCTTTCAAATATCCCGAACGCGTCCGTTCTTTGGCCGGATCACCTTCA
>JADFNA010000217.1 GCA_022563625.1 Candidatus Zixiibacteriota bacterium | reverse complement strand
TTGGACGGGTGGCAGGGTCGCAGTCGCCGCAAATGAAACAGATCAACTTCGTAACATCTGCGATATTGATATTGCCGTCGTTATTGGCGTCACCGCGCGTGATTGCCAGCAGGGCGCGCAGGGCGTCCAATTTCCCATTTCCATATAGAACGTTAGGCGGAGAAATCGAACCCCAGAGCATATCTGGATCCGCAGAGTTGCGAAGAATGTTATTGACTTCGTAAATTGTGAGTGTCGGGTCGAGGCTCAAGAGCAAGGCCGCAGTTCCTGTGACAAGAGGGCAGGCAGCCGAAGTCCCTCCGAACGTACATGTATAGTCGAAATCGTTGTCCATTTCAGAAGGGCAGATCGCGCCAGCGCCATGGCCCGTATTATATCCAAGCGCCCCTGATCTATCTGTTGACCAAACAAGATCAACTTGCGGAAATACGGTTCCGTCTCCGCTCGGCGCTACGATATCCAACTGGAATCCGGGGCCTGCTGCGCTGTATCCATACTTCACGTCATCAGGTCCAATTGCGCCAACGGCAATCGTCTGGGTAAGGATTGCAGGAAATGTAACTTGATTGAATGGGGTAGTGTTATTTCCACTGCCACATATAGAAGGAATTCCCAAGCCTCCTCGGCCCCAATGCTCAAGTTCAGAGAAAGCAAAAGCTATGCAGTCGAAGTAGAGAAAATGGTCACCGTAACCCCAACTATTATTGGTGATGGTGGCGCCATGGTCCATCGCCCACAGCAGCGCTATGCGGATTGTATCCTCGGAAGTGCCGCAGGGACCGCCGCTTGGTGAACAAATAAAATCGTGGAAGATTCTGATTGGCATAATGGACACACCTGGCGCTGTTGAGATCACTCCGCTATTCGGGTCTGTTAGGGCGGAGATATCTGTACTGTGAGCAGCGCCAATCAATCCCGCCACGGCCTGACCATGATTATTCACGTCGCAAGAAGGACAGGGTGAGCCATCGCCGGCGCTTTCTCCGACGAACGGATCAAAACCGGGGACTATCCTGCTGGCAGGGATGTCTTCATGAGACTCAACGCCGGCATCTATCACTGCCACTACTACTGCCGGACTTCCCAGTGATATGTCCCAGGCTGTATTAAGTGATGCATAGTCACCAACAACTCGCTGTACATGGGTGCAGTAATCACGATAAAAGTCAAGAGGTTCGTAATTTGTAGAAAACAAAGATACGGGAGTTCCAAAAATAGGATGTGAATACACCGTTTCTGCAAAATCAAAGTATTCATTTGCGATTTCCAGCACATCAGCCGGACTACTATTGGTGATGCGCAGAACAACATCACGCGGATCGCTCCGAATAGAATCCCGCACTGTGACGCCATTTGCCGAATTCACAGAATCAATCCACCCCAGAGAAACCCAATCATGGAATTGCACAATAAAACTACTCCCAACAGACATTTCTGACCCGCCCGGAGATACGTAAGCGGGGTTAATCTGTGCTACGCAGGAGTCCTCAAGCAATGTGTCCAGAAAAGCAAAATAATTGTCAAAGGAAAGGAGCGAGCAAACGACAAAGCTGTCAGGCGCATGATGATGGGCCACTTTTCCGGCAATCTGTCCGGAGAAACGCGAAAACAACAGGCTGTCAGCGGCAGGAATTGAATCCTGGAATCTGATTGCGACTCTTGACGAGTCAACCAGTATCGGTCTCGGGCCAATTTCTGACCTGTAATAAAGTGTATCTTGCGCATTGGAAGGATGATTCACAACTCCGAGGGCCGCTATCACAGCGAAGCACATTAAAAAAACGTCGATTTTGCTTGATACATGTCTGATCTCCAATAATGTTTATTTGTGTACCGTTATCCACAGAACTGAGTGATTCCTGTTTCCAAGATTAATAATCGTGTCCAGTTGCATCGACTCCAAATCGATAAGTGTCACGTTCCCTCCAGCCGGGGCTGATGCTGCAACCAACCATCTGGAATCAGGTGAGACGCGCATGAGTCCAGGTGTTCCCTGTGGTGTTCCCGGTATTTGTAGCAGGGTCTCGATTTCGGCAATTATGGAGTCATCTTCCGAAGAATAGACACGGATTTTTTGGTCACCTGTGGGTCCTATCAATCCACCCGAATTTGTGAAAAAGGCGAATCTTCCGTCCGGAGAGAGCGCCAGGCCGCCCTGGCCTGCTGATACAGGGAAGACAAATGTTCGCGTCCAGGTCTTCATATCGTATACTTCAAACTGAACGACGTTAATCGGACCGTATGGATCAAGGGCATAGGAATACAGCTTCTCGCGCGAGGGATCACCTCGAATTTGTCCATTAATTCCAAGAGGACGCACAAAAGAATCAATCAAACCTATGGTGTCGCTGATTGCGTAACGCCATAATACGGTATAGTCCCAGTAATATAATTCCGAGCCATCTGAGCTAAATCGGGCGCCGATTCCAGGGACAGTGTTTCGGAACTTTACGTCATACGTGGGAACAGTCAACACATAAAGTCCGCTATCTCTGTCCAACACTGCCAGATGCACATTATCAGAGGAACTTGATACATCAATCGCGAATCGATATGGGAGGCTGAACTCTAGAGCTTTCGTAGCTAAGTTGTACACCAGCAGGCTCTCGGCAGGCACATAAATCAGGCGCCCGTCGGCCGATAATTCTGGGGGCAGACCAACCTCGGGCAACATGAACGAATCAGTGATTGTTCGCTCTTTTGTGTTAAAAACGAAGAAATTACGGACACAGCAGCGGTTATGTAATAAGAAGTTGAACCCTTTATCAATCACGACCGGGTCAGTTGCGCGGTCGCAACCGGGGGCGATAAACATGAGGGCTAGAATTGTTGCGGCAATACCCAAAGAAACGGCAGACTTCATTGACCAAGTCTCCTCTCGCAGGCGGTCAGTCTTGTAGCTATGATACAAGCCGAGTGGGTGACTGTCAAGCGGAGTCTCATGTTTCATCGTCTCGCCATGGTGATATTTTCAAATAAAAACCCTGGCGCGCCCACTGTAATAATTGTATCCAGCTCTCTTGTGGTCAGATTAATGAGGGTTATTGCATTCCCGGCGAAATTGCCAGAGACGCCTATCAACCACCTGCTGTCGGGAGTGACAACAATGGGTCCGACTCGGTTTACGTTTCCATAGCCGGGGACAAATCCGGAAGTTTCTATTGTCTTGACAATTCGGCGATTCGCGATATCATAAACTCTAACCGCTTGATCAAAGCTGGGGTAGAGGACGGACCCGGAGTTCGTAAAATACAGGTACTTTTCAGTCGGGTCGAGGGCCAGGCCGCCGGCGCCAGAGCTGAAGAGCGAGTCGAAGAGTAAGGTCCCTGAAGGCAGCTCATATACATGAACCGAATAGTATGGGCTGAAAACACGGGAATATACATACACTTCATCTCCAGCTGAATTCCCGGCTAAACGGAACGGAAATCCGAGGCTATCGTATAATGAATCTGTCAGGACCAGAGTGTCTGCCAGCAGGTAGCTGCGTATATATCGGTCTACGGAGTGAGTATAGAGGCGCTTGCCGTTCGGACTGAAGGAGATTGACTTGACAGCAAAGTCAATAGTGGCGTAAAGCGTGTGTTCAGGTGTGCGGACTACGTACGAGACCCCAAATTCATCTACAATCGCGAGGAAATCCCCTGCCGGTGAGGTATAGGGTTGTGTATTGTAAGGCATACTGCCCAGCAGGGTCCGGGTCTCGAAATCCATATAGACTATGGAATCGAAACCGGCAAAATAGATAATATCGCCAGCGGCGTTCAATTCCGGCCTCCCAACGGAAAATGGCAGAACAAAGGAGTCGACGACCGTCCGGGCGCCTGTATTGAAGACAAAATACCGGTCCGTCAGATCGATTCCTCTGACCAACACATCCCACTCGCGCGGCGCAGGCGTGCGCGGGTCAGTAGCGCGGTCGCAGCTGGCGGCGATAAACGTGAGGGCTAGAATTGTTGCGGCAATACCCAAAGAAACGGCAGACTTCATTGATCAAGTCTCCTTTCACAGGCGGTCACTTTTGAAATTATGATACATGTCTGAGCTCCAATAATTTCTATTTGCGTATCGTTACCCATTGAACCATATGATTTCTACTGCCAAGATTAATAATCGTGTCCAGTTGCATCGACTCCAAATCGATAAATGTCACGTTCCCTCCAGCCGGGGCTGATGCTGCAACCAACCATCGCGAATCAGGCGAGACGCTCATGAGTCCAGGTGAACCCACAGGTGTTCCCGGTATCTGTAGCAGGGTCTCGATTTCGGCAATTATGGAGTCATCTTCCGAAGAATAGACACGGATTTTTTGGTCACCTGTGGGTCCTATCAATCCACCCGAATTTGTGAAAAAGGCGAATCTTCCGTCCGGAG
>JADFNA010000216.1 GCA_022563625.1 Candidatus Zixiibacteriota bacterium | reverse complement strand
AGGGTTCCTGCAGGCGCTCAGCTTTTATTTGACTGCGTTTGTGGCAGGGTTTTTCTCCGAACGCCTGCAGACCCAGGGCCGCCAGTTGAGTGACACATCGCGTGCGCTGAGCCGTGCGCGTTTGCAAACGGACGAAATTATTCAGCGGCTCACGACCGGTCTTTTGACCATTGACTATGAAGGCAAAGCGCTTCTGTTTAATGAATCAGCCGAAACGATTCTGGGCCTGGATCGTGATTCAGTCATAGGCCGGGATTTCCGTGAGATTTTTTGCGGACGTGTCTCCGAACTGGGGCAAGAACTGCGGCTTGTGTATGAAACCGGAGTCAGCCGGCCGCGCAGAGAGGTGTCTGTCACACTGCCAGACGGAAGCGTCATCCCGCTAGGGATTTCGACCACCGCAACTTCGGAGGCGCCGCGGGGAAACACTGAACCTGAGCGGCCCGGCCCGGACTTAATGCTTCGTGGTGTCATCGCAATTTTCCAGGACATTACCGAGGTTAAGCTGATGCAGGAAAAGGCGCGTCAATCTGACCGTTTGATGGCGGCGGCAGAATTGTCAGCGGCCATTGCGCATGAAATCCGAAACCCGCTGGCGGCGATTGCCGGATCGGTCCAGGTCCTTGGTGATGAACTTACGCTGGAGGGGGAAGAGGCAAAACTATTCGACCTGATACTAAAAGAAAGTTCGCGGCTGGATCATATGCTGGGTGATTTTTTGAGCTACGCCCGCGCAGAAAGAACTTCTTTCAAAAAAGTGGAGCTGTGTCATCTGGTGGGGGAGGCGCTGGAGATGCTGCGCCGCCATCCATCATACGATTCCAACATCGCCTTGGAGTTCGACACGATGGAATCAGTTGTGTATGTTGCAGGTGATGACGGCCCGATAAAACAGATCATTTACAATCTCCTGCTGAACGCCATTGAGGCGCTCTCGAACTACGACCGGCCGGACAAGCGGGTCGAAGTTTCAGTTGCCCTTAAGCCGGAGAATAATTCTGTTTTGTTGTCCGTCTCTGACAACGGACCGGGAGTGCCGCCTGAAAGCGCTATGAAGATATTCGCGCCATTTTATTCGACAAAGAGTTCCGGCAGCGGATTGGGGCTGGCGATTGTGCATCGCCTGACCGAATTGATGGAAATCAGTGTCGAGTTGGATACCTGTTCTCCGGAAGGGGCCGTTTTCAATCTCAGCTTCCGCTTGTATGAAAACCCTCAGGCGGAACCATCTACATCCGGGGTTCGCCCAGTATCAGACCACGCGTAAGTATCACCCCCTGCCTCTCTCCTCCAGTACTGCCACCGTCTCTTAACGGCGATATCGCATACGACGGCTGGTCTCTACGGCCAGTTCGAACTTGCCTTTGCGGGTTGCGTTTACAGATTGAATGCTTAGATTAGCCCGGTTCGGGGGACAGGCGCAAATCCGCCCGGCGCGCAGCGCATCATTGCGACAGACTTCAGCGCAACCCGGCGCAATCCACTGCAACCGTGACAACCCGGGCGATTGGGAGCAAGACTGGAAGTTTGCGAACGAAAGGAAACATGGCAGAAAACAGACAAAACATCTGGAATCCGGCGCCCCGTATGTGGCTGCTTGTTGGCGCTCTTGCTTTTGTCAGCGCCTGTGTGGCTCCGCCGCTATCCAACGGGAAATACCTGTCGATGTATTCAGTCGAATCCGACAACCCTACTCTGGTTAAAATTGACGGGCGCCAGGTCATCAGTTCTCAGGATTTAATTGAGCGATTGTCAGCCAGCGATTTGTTTAGGTCTGGTGGAATTGTCTCCTGGGACGATGCCAGAGACACTTTGGAGAACATCATCCGTGACTCATTGATCTCGCTGGCGGCGGATACTTTCACGCTCGACCCTGGCTCCGGCAGTTACTTTGATTATAAGTCGGTCTATGAAGGGTTACTCAAGCAGGAGTTCATCACTGAAGTTGTTTATCCGCAGTTCAAAGTAGATTCGGCCGAAGCCGACAGCTTTTACTACGCCCGCCAGGATATTTTCACTTTCTTTTCGCAGGTTGATCTGGCGCACATCGTTCTCAGCAAGTCCGGTTATCGCAACGAAGAGGACTCGCTTTATTACCGCGCTATCTCAGACGACAGTCTTGAATCGCTGATGGAAACCCGTCTGAGCGCTCTTAAAGAACAAATCACCGACTCGACATCTTTTCAAGAGGCCGCCGAGCTCTATTCTCTTGACCGTAGTTCCGGAGAACGCGGCGGCAGGCTGGGATGGATTGAAACAGGAAACCTGCACCCGGAAATTGAGGACGTGGTATTCGATTCCTCCGTCTCTGTGCGCGAGGTTGTCGGTCCGGTGAAATCGCGCGACGGGTGGCATTTGTTCTACATGTATGGCCGCCATTTCGAAGGTATTCCGGAGATGAATGAGGGCCGCCTTGCCCAGGCGACAAATATTATCGCCAATATGCGCGCGCAAGAAATCATGAACGGTATATTTGATTCACTCCTTGCCTTATATCCGGTCACTTTCAATGATTCAGTTTTGATGCTTCCCTCGACTGACGCCGACCCAGAAACCTGGGTGGCCTGGACCGAAGGGATTGACACAATACGCTACAAGACATTCTCCCGTGAGCTTGAGGGTCTGCGAGCATCACAGTCGCTGTCGCTGAATCCCACGCTTCCGCAGCGCCGTTACATGCTGCTTCCGATAGTCAATTCCCGGCACATTTTGCGCATGTGCGGCGAACTGGGTGTCGTGGACTTACCGCGCGTGCAAAATGAGAGCAGGCGCTATTACACCGGATACGCGCGGGGTGAGATACTAAGGCGCGGAACTGCCGCGGATTTTCGCGTGAGTGATGAGGAAATCGAGAAGTATTATACCGCGCATAAAGGCCGGTTCCAACTGGACAAACAGTTCCATGTACAGCAAATAATCATGGAAGATTCACTTCACGCGGAATTTGTCCGTTCACTGGCCGAGTCCGGTACGGATTTCCTTGATCTGGCCCAGGAATATTATCCCGGCGAGCCTGATATTCGAAGAGTGGCGGCCGACCTGGGATATGTTGGCCAGAAAGACCCGTTGCCGGAGGGGGTGTTCAATCTGATTCAGAGTATGACAGCTGGAGACATTTCCGAACCGTTCAAGACCGAATTCGGATTTCATGTCGTGCGCCTGGCAGAGCGCAAACGCTCGTACTCCGTAGCCGAAGCTCGAGGTGATATTGTAAAAGAGTTTCGCCAAAAATATCTAGAGAAAGCTGTCAAGCGTCTCGACCGCGATCTGCGCCGCAACCATACTATCTGGCGCTCACGAGAGCGCTACGCCGGTATCCTGATTGGACCAAAACTCGACCGACTCGCGATACCTGACGTTCCCGACACTCTCAATCTTCTTGATGATTTAACCGCCAGCGATCAGGCTGGACCATGAATCATCCTGCCCGCATTAAACGCAGCGCCTACAACGCCGACGAGAGTACGCATATTACTTTCGGCTCTGAGCTACTGCGCAAAGGCACCCACATGGGGGCGCTGCTCATTCCCGGGTTGTATTGGGGTCTGGATATGTCCAAAGGCGCCGCGCTGGGAATATTGATTCCCATCGCAATACTTATGACTATAGTCGATGTTGCCCGCTTGCGGGGCTGGCGATTCTGGAATGTGTTTCAACGAGTGAGCGGTCCGGTGGTGCGCAGACATGAACAGGAAGGCGATTTCACCGGCGCCTTCTATATTCTCTGGAGCTTTTGCCTGACTATCGGGCTTTTTGATAAAAATGTCGCGCTGCTTGCCATGTCGTTTATCATTGTCGGTGACACCTGTGCGGCGCTGATCGGGCGGCGGTTTGGCAAAATCAAATTCAAAGGCAAATCCCTCGAGGGTTCCTTGGCCTGTCTGGCTGCTTGCGCGCTGGTTGCGCTAGCGGGGTACAATCTGCTGGGTTTCCCATTAAATCTGCAGTTGCAGCATTTACACATGGACCTCCAACAAATATTGCATTCTGAGCTCTTATGTCAGCCACCTCTGACGCTACATTTGTAAATTCTATTCCCAAACTAATCGCTATTTTAGCAGCTTCTATGACTGTTGTTGAAGATGCCTTATCTCCTACTATTACGATTGAGTTAATCCCATCATCTGTAACAAATGGATTTGGATATCGAGAAAGATCATATAATTGTTCACTTTCAACAGGAGCTTCCAACCTCAACTCGATATAAGGTGAACTTTCAACATCAAAATTACTCAAAGAAGGTATATCAAATAAACCGACAACTCGGAACTCATAGTTTCCAGCTACATCAATGTGATCTGAAGGTCTAATCCTAACACTAATAACTTCTCCCTCAACAGCAGACTTACGTAATGCAAATGCATTACCAAAATTGGACCATACAGCAGTACCTTTT
>JADFNA010000215.1 GCA_022563625.1 Candidatus Zixiibacteriota bacterium | reverse complement strand
TTGAGGAAAAGGAACACGAACGATTTATCCGCCAGGGTGATGACATAATTTATCAGCACATGATTTCATTCAGCGCCGCGGCGCTCGGTGAAAAAATTGAAGTTCCGACATTGCGCGGAAGTGAAAAAATTAAAATTGCCCCGGGAACACAAAGCGGCAAAACAATCAAACTCAGAGGTGAGGGCATTCCGCATCTGCGCAGTTACGGCAGAGGCGATCAGATCGTGATTATCACGGTCTGGACGCCAAAAAAGCTCTCGGCCGAAGACAAGCGTCTGTTGGAACAGCTCGGGCGCTCGGATAATTTCGCCCCGCCCAAACTCAGTAAATCATTGTTTGAAAAATTACGCTCCAGCCTTGGAGTCTGAAACAGCAAAAGCAAGAGCGCTGATGGGACTGGCCAGACAAAGCATTGCCGATCAATCCGCACAGTTTGCAGGCACAGATGGCTGTCTGCAAGTGACAGTCAGCGTCCCGGCGTCCGAGCGTGAAGCGCTGGCTGATTTTGTGACACAGCGCCTGGCTGAGAGCATCGAGTTGTTTGATGATGTCGGAGGGGGATTGGCCGCTGTTCGTTTTTATATTTCTGATACAGCCGAGATGGATTACAAAACCGAACTTTGTGAGTTTTCAGGCCGGGTGTTTCCCACAGGGCCGCCGCCTGTTGTCGAGACCACGCGGGTTGATGCAACGGACTGGGTGTTGCGTTTCCGCGAATCTGTCACAGCGGAAATTATTGACGGGACGATTCTGGTCCGTCCCACCTGGGTTGTACCGGACACACGGCAGCGGGCGGGTATTGAAACTGAAATCATCATTGACCCCAAAATGGCGTTTGGTACAGGGTCGCATGAGACGACACGTCTGTGCATGTGCGCCTTGAAGCGATTCGTTCGTCCCGGCTGCCGCGTGGCGGATGTTGGCTGCGGTTCCGGCATACTTTCAATTCTTGCGGCAAAACTCGGCGCTGGCCATGTTCTCGCGCTGGATATTGATTCTCTGGCAATAGAAAACTGCCGGGAAAACTGCGCGTTGAATGCGGTCGACAATGTGGTGCGCATTCAACGTGGTTCGGTTGAACTGCTCGATTCAAACGCCGCATATGACATTGTAGTCGCTAACATCATTCTCAGTGGACTTTTGCCGCTGCTGGATGAGATGCTCGGGGCTACGCAGACAGGCGGCAATGTTATTCTTTCAGGGCTGTTGACCAATGACATTGACACAATTGAGGGCGCGCTGAGAAATAGCGCCGCTAAGAGCTGGGAAATCATGCGTGACGGTGAGTGGATCGGTGTTATCACGACAGTTGGTAATCGTTCCGACAGATGAGGAATTGTTTAACAAATCAATTTCCATTCGTTGCGGTCGAAGTGAAGCAATGTTTTCAGAGAGAGATTGCCGCGTCGCGGAGTTTATCCTGAGCGGCTGCCGGACTCCTGCAAAGACAATTATGGTTAATCAACAGGCCTTATAGCAACAGGTCCTTGAAGCCGGATTGTTTCAGCGCGCGCGAGCTGCAAAGTTTTCTGCCATGTCATTCTACTTTGCTGAAATCAAGAATATCGCTGAGGAGTCTATCCGGCTGGAGGGCGCTGAGCAGCGCTATCTGGCAAAAGTAATGCGCGCCAAAAAAGGCGAGAGGGTGAGCGTCACCGATGGCGCCGGGATGGTCTATGATTGTATTATCTCTAAAAAGGGCAGGGATTATTCTGAACTTCAGATTATTACCAGGAGGCGCAATGTCGGGGAACCGGAGCGGACGGTGACACTGGCGCTTGGATTGTCTGCGTCTTCAAAGTTTGAGTCGATTCTAAGCGTGTGCGCTGAGATTGGTGTGTCCGGTTTCGCTCCGCTTTTGAGTGAAGAGTCGAAAATCAAAATTGATGATAAAGCCCGCGTCGAACGAAAACTGCGCCGCTGGCGTGAAGTGTTAAAATTGGCCCTCAAGCAATCGATGCGCAGCAGGCTGCCGGAGATTTCCACGCCGCAGGATTTTGACGGCTATGTGCGGCAGCTACAGGACAGTCCGATCGAGCGAATTATCGCACATCCCGGCGTGACCAATTCGGCGTCTGTGGACGCCGCCGGGGCGTTGTCCAAGAGACTGGAGCCGCTGATAATTCTGGTGGGGCCGGAGTCCGGCTTTTCGACTGATGAGTTTGAGCTGGCGGTCTCGGCGGGTTTTCTGCCTCTCTCTCTGGGAGAGCGTATTTTGGGCGCCGAAAGCGCCGCCTCGGCTCTGGCGTCTCTGGCGCTGCTGGGCAGGGTGTAGTTCAAAAATAAGTGTAGACTAAGAGTTGAAGATTGGCGCGTTGTCCGGCTGATGCCGGACTTCTCGTAAAGACGAGTCCAAGTGGGCTTATGCCTTTGGCGTTTTCTGCCGACATCAGACAGGTATGAACTGGTTTGAATTGACATATGTGGCCCTGGTTGGACTGGCTATCGGCTCGTTTTTGAATGCTGTTGTTTATCGATTGCCTCGTAAGATTCCGTTCGGGCTGAGCCGTTCGGTTTGCCCGACATGCAAAAAACAAATTCGCGCTCTGGATAATATTCCGCTTGTCAGCTACATGATCCTGCGCGGCCGCTGCCGGGACTGCAAGTCAAAGATTTCATTCCGCTACCCGGCGGTTGAGGCGCTCAACGCCGCTGTTTATATCTGGCTTTATTTTCACTACGGCCTGTCAGTGGAATTAGCTATGGCCGCCATATTCAGCTCGGCCTTGCTGGCGATTATTTTCATCGACCTTGAACATATGATTATCCCGGATGTCATCACTCTGCCGGGTATTGGGCTGGCGCTCGGGTATTCATTGACTTCGGCCGGGATGGGCATGCTCCCGTCACTTCTGGGAGCAGTTGTCGGCGGCGGGTCGCTGTATGCGATTGCGCTGCTGGGAGACTGGCTGTTCAAGAAAGAAAGCATGGGCGGCGGGGACATAAAAATGGCGGCGGCGCTGGGCGCTCTGTTGGGTTGGAAAAATGTACTGCTGGTGTTTTTTGTGTCTGCTCTCATCGGTTTGCTGGTCTCCATAGTTGTCATGGTTTTTTCCGCAAAGTTTCGCCGTGAGCGTATGCTCCCATTCGGTCCTTTTCTGGCGCTGGCCGGATTTTTCGCCATGATCTACGGTGAGAGGACAATCAAGCTTTACTCTGACTATCTCGCCGGACGTTAGACGGCAAAAGACGCCGCCGAAGGACCTGACGCGACTGAAGCATAGAGGGACCGTCGGGTTTCTCTCTCGCTTGCGCTCGTTCTGAACGCCGACCTACCACCTGGCGTAATTCTTTCCTAGCAAAACCCTTTCAACTGGCCCTCAATAGACCAACTGCCGTGGTCGATACCTGTTATGGTATGTTTAATTTAACTAAAATCGTTGCCTATCAGAGAGAAGCCGCGCTTGGCCTTAGCGCTCTGGCGCTGTTGCTGATGATTATGAGCTTTACCGGCAGTTGGACGCTGATGAAAATTATTGGCTCTCTGCGCGAAAACACACAGCATCGCCTGTCAACCGCAGCCCTGGAGATTGCACGTAATCTGGAACGCGCTGGCAGTTCTACTGATTTCACAAACCGTGTGGCGGCGGCGACCGAAAAGACCGATTTTCGCCTTCGCTTGTTGGGCCGGGATTTTTCTTTGAAAGCGATCTCGGCCGGCAAGCCAGTCGTCTATTCAGACACATTAGAGTTTAATGACCTGCGGGCGCTGTTGAAAAAAGAACAGGCGGCGCTCAGCGATTATCGTTACGTTCGAATTTCCGAATCGAAATGGGGATTCTACCACTGTCCGATTTACTTTGAGGGCCAGTGGTATCTGTTGGTCCTTTCGCAGCGCACCCCGCTGCTGGCCAGAGCAGAAGGGGCTGTGAATCTGTTGATTATCCTCGGGTTTCTGGTGGTAGTGTTTGTGCCGTTCGGGGTCGTTTCTCTCTTTCGTGCCCTGACTCGTCCTTATGGCCAGATTAGCGAAGCGGTTTCGTCTATCAACACGCAGGCCAGCGACCCTGAAGGGGCTGTGGCCGAAATTGTTGAAAAATATCAAGCGACGATCGAAGAGCTGCGTCTCAAAGAACTCAAACTGGTTGAGCTAAATGAACGACTTACCTATCGTGTCGGTGATGTAGAGAGGCTCAATACATTTTTGCTCAGTTCATTGTCCACCAGTATTATTATTCTCTCGGGCGATGGGACTCTGGTTGGCATGAATCTGTCGGCGAAGGACACGCTGAATCTTTCCGTGGAAATAGTTGGCGCCGGCGGAGCGGAAGACATTCTTAAAAAGCATGATTATGTCAGCCTGTTCTCAGGGATTCCGCCGCTGAAGCATTGGATTGAGGGCATACTTGTGACTGGCGCCGGTGAAGACCTGGATTTGGAAATTGAGGACGGTCCTGGAG
>JADFNA010000214.1 GCA_022563625.1 Candidatus Zixiibacteriota bacterium | reverse complement strand
TTTCCCCCGTCAATTCTTCTCGCATGCCTAACGGAGCTATACAACGACACCGGTTTGACGATTTTATCAGCCGTCTCAATTCCGAAATGAGTTTCCAGAGCCGCCGCGGCGCGTTTACTTATGATAAAATCATCAAATGATAACAGAGTCTGAAAGACCTCTTTCGCATTTACTTTGGTCTGCCTGCCGGGGTTGGCGCTGTCGGGCAAGAAACGCGCGGCGCCGTCCAATATGGCGCCGAAAATATCCAGACGATTCATGGCCTGGACAACTTCGGGGTGTCTGATCAAATTCAGCGCCGCGTCAAAAAACCACGGTTCGCGCATGAATCCAGCATGATCCAGCGCGGCTGCCACTGCAAGCGCATCCGCGCCGCCACCTTTGACACGTTCAAGAATTTCTGATATTCCCGAAGAGGTCATCCAGTTATCGAGTTCCACATCAAGTTCCCGGCAGAGACTGTATGCGGCATAATGCGCAGGCCCATCTGAGTCCGGCAAAAATCTTTCGATCAGTTGCTTTATCGTTTCTTTGTCCAACGAACGGTTCAGGTTTTCGAAAAACACCGCCAACAGACGATGATCGCCGTTTGTCAACAGTGTTTCTAATTCGCGACCGGTTTTGCTTTCTAACGAGGCGCACAAATACGTGACAATCGCAGCATCCATTTCGAGGGAATTGTCGCCTGCGATACGGTCAATGGCGAGTTTACGGTGGCTTTCGGATGGATAGGCTGCAAGCGCCCGCAGCGCCTGTGCGGCCAGGCGTTCGTCTGTTTCTTCCCTGGCGGCAACTTCAAAGGCCTTTTCAGAAATTTCGCATTTGAGCGCCGCGAGAGTTGTCAGCGCCTGTGAGCGAAGGTTTGGATTGGCGCTTGCCAAGAACGGCGTGATGTGTTCGGCCAGATTAGTGTCGCCCGGCAGGGCCAGGCCACGAACAGCAAGGGCTTTGAGATAGTCGTCAGAGTCGTCTAAATACGACAGGTACACATCAACAGCCTCTTTGTTTCTCAAGCGCACCAGCGCATACAGCGCCGTGTCACGTACTGTCTTGACACTGTCACCGAGGGCGGCCTGTGTCAGCACATCAGAGGCCTGGGAAAACCCTGCCAAGAAAATTGCCATAGCCGCACGTGACCGAAAACCCGGGCGTTGGTGATTGAGAAATATGGTAAATTTCTGCATGAGCGGTACACTGGAACTGTCACCCACCCGGCCGGCCGCTATCAGGGCAGTATGGGCGGCCTGCCCTGTCATGGCATACTCCACCAGCCGGTTGGCCAATTTCGCATTGTCCGGGAGCAGTCCGAGAGCAAAAGCCGCGCTGGAAGCCACATCTATCGCAGTATCGCTCAGCGACGGCCAGAGCAGTTCAACGATTTCTCCTTCTGATGAGCCATCTACGCCGATCCGTCCAATAGCCCGGCAGGCCAGCGCTCGCAGCGTGGGATCGGAATCAAGAAGATGCGCCCGCAATTGTTCGGTGATTGTGCGTGTGTCTTCGGCAATGATTATTTCTGCGCTCTTGTCTGATAAAGGATCAATCGTGGTTCCTTTATCGGCGCAGGAAACGATTGTCAGCGCTGCGGCGAATAATACGCGCAGGTTGATTGACAATGTTCTTTTCAAAACTGAAGTGTTACGCTCCATGATTGATTTCCGCATAATTTCTACTGTTCTTCTTTTCGCAGGTTGCTCGAAAAGCCCAGCGCGCAGACGATTCCTGCCGAATCATCCAGCAGCGTTTCACAGCTAATACTGGCCGGAAAACCCGCCGGAGGACCAATTGGAATTACAAAACGGACAAGCGCGCCCGGCTGTGATGATATCATCACCTGTCCCAGAGCGATTGTATCAGTTGCATAGTTTAGATTGAGCGTTTCTCCGAAATCAACTACCGCTCCGGAGTCGGAGAAGTTTTTCAGACGTGTATTTTCCCAATTCACCCGATAATCATACAACGTCGAGGCGTCAGCAGTCAACATAACACCGGACGAGGAAACGACAAATAGAGTATAGCCAAGATTGTAATCGGCCTCCAACTGCGGCGGTTTGGTGATACTATAATAATCTATAATTCGCGGCATAACGGCATCTGCCCTGACAGTCGTTAGTTCCTGCTGGTCCGTTTGCATCTCGGCGTCCTTTGCATCCGAATCGCCCTCCTTTTTTTCCGAGCATGACAGGCAAAGCCCCAGGCATAACAGCCAGGTCATATTGGAGACCGGTTTTGAAATATGTGAATCCATGCGTTATTCGAGTCTAGAATATTACCGCGCGGAGTTTCATAAACGCCTCGTAATTGACATATTCAGCGGCATCTCCCAGCTCTTCTTCAATTCTCAGCAGCTGATTGTATTTGCATATCCGGTCGGTGCGGCTGAGTGAGCCGGTTTTGATCTGACCGCAGTTCGTGGCCACCGCCAGATCGGCGATTGTGGTGTCCTCGGTTTCACCGCTGCGATGGCTGATGATAGTCGAATATCCGGCCGAGGCGGCTATACGCATAGTGTCCAGTGTTTCTGTCAGTGTTCCGATTTGATTGAGCTTTATCAGAATTGAATTGGCGCAGCCTTCAGTGATTCCCCGCCTCAGCCGTCCGGGGTTAGTGACAAACAAATCATCGCCGACGATCTGAATTTTTCCGCCTAGAGCTGAGGCCAGTTTTTTCCAACCATCCCAGTCGTCTTCGCCCAGGCCATCTTCAATTGAGACGATGGGGTACTTGTTCACCAGATCGCCATAGCGGCTAATGAGTTCGGCTGCATCACAGACGGATCCCTCACCCTTCAGATTGTACTTGCCGCTATCTGAATCATACAACTCAGTGGCGGCGACATCGAGAGCGAAGTAAATGTCCTGACCGAGTTTGTAACCGGCGCTTTCAACGGCGCTGGTAATCAATTCTAACGCCTCATCATTGGATTTGAGATTCGGCGCAAAGCCGCCTTCATCCCCGACATTCGTGTTGAATCCTTTATCCTTCAGCACTTTCTTGAGCGCCTGAAACACCTCGGCGCCCATGCGCAGCGCCCCGCTGAAACTTTCAGCGCCGAGCGGCATGATCATGAACTCTTGAAAATCTACGTTGTTATCGGCATGCGCCCCGCCGTTCAAAACGTTCATCATCGGTACCGGCAGCGTTCTGCTGTTACAACCGCCAATGTACTCATATAAATGCCGCCCGACCGACTCGGCCGCCGCCCGCGCGGTGGCCAGCGAAACGCCCAGAATCGCGTTTGCTCCGAGATTGGATTTGTTTTCCGAATTGTCAAGCTCGATCAAAAAACGGTCAACCTGGACCTGGTCATAGGGGTCCAAATCAGCAGCCAGGATCGCATCAGCGATTGTCGTACATACATGCTCGACCGCTTTATAAACGGATTTTCCTCCGAAAAGCGACATATCGCCATCACGCAACTCGACCGCCTCATGCGCCCCGGTTGAGGCGCCCGAGGGAATTGCCGCCCGTCCCAATGTGCCATCTGTCAGCATGACATCCACTTCAAGCGTCGGATTTCCCCTGCTATCAAGGATTTGACGGCCAAATATATATTGAAAATCTGACATAGTTTATGTATCCTCTTCTGCGAGTAGGGTTCAATGAACTTACTCCGCCGGAATAGATTAGCCCTTTCCCTCAGGAGACATGGCCCTCATGTGAAAAGGCGGAGACCAGCCCTTGGATTTTACACATTATCACCGGCCGGAGCAAGCGGGTCCCAACCGATAGTACCCTATTGTACACGAAAGTATCCGATAGTACACGATTGTACGAAAGGCCAGCCGGGGCGCCTCATATCTAATCCGTCCATCTGATGTCCGTCTGGCGCACAAAAAGTGGACTTTTCCCGGCCGCCAATTACTGTGAGAATTATTGGGAGGAATTACCGTGAGAAATTACCGGGAGACATGTTAGGACAATGCGTAACATCAGACCGATCAAAAATAGTGAAAGACCAAATTGCTAACGCCTCGTAGACATCAAACCAGCTTTATCTTAGCGCCCCTTCTTCTGGGTGGAGCGGTATTTTATTCTTCCGCCGAATCTCTGCCGCGCTTTTCGGCTGAGCAAGGGGTCGCCTGCACCCAATGTCATTTTACCCCGTCCGGTGGGGCGATGCGCAATGAATTTGGGCATTTTACCATGTCAGTCAATGAGCTGACACTTCAGTCTACCAAGGCGAAGCTGATAAAGTCATACAAAGGGCCTCGTATCTCAGAAGCGGTCACAATTGGCAGTGATTTGCGTTTTCGCGTTCGGGATGAAGGACAGGTAGAGCGTTACCAGACAGATTTCTATGTTTCTGTCGAACCGTTTGCGCATACCTTTTATAACCTGGGGTTTAGCTCCAGCGCTATTGATGAAAGTTACCTGCTGGTGACAAATGAGGCGCGAAGCTGGTATGTGCAGGCCGGACGTATCTATCCGCAATACGGACTGCGTGTTGAAGATTTCACTGCGTCTGTTAAACAACG
>JADFNA010000213.1 GCA_022563625.1 Candidatus Zixiibacteriota bacterium | reverse complement strand
CGGCTCACTGGGTTTGATGGTAATTGACCTGGACAATTTCAAACAGATAAACGACACCCATGGGCATCCTGTCGGAGATGAAGTTTTGTGTCGTCTCGCGGAGCTCCTGCGCCAAATTGTGCGCAGCACAGACATAGTGGCGCGCTACGGGGGTGATGAATTGTGCGTTATCCTTCCGGATTCTGATATTGAACAAACGCAGGCGTTCATGACGCGATTGCACCACCAGGTCAGAAAATTTGCCGATACGTTAGAACCTGCCCGGGCCACGATTTCGATAGGCGCCGCTGTGGCGCCCGAGCAGGCCAGGGACAGCCAGAGCCTCTTCAAAGCCGCCGATGACGCACTGTTGGAGGCAAAGCGCAAAGGCCGCAATCGCGCGGTCATGTACGCTCACAAAGGCGCGGTGGTTTCCTAGGCTTCGATTCTGTTTGAGGGTCAAGTAGTCCTCGCGATTGACGGGAAAAACCCGCCTGACGGGCGTGTTGAAAAACCATCAATCGTTTTTGCGAGAAGTCCTTCGGCTTCGCAATGACGATTATTCGGGTCATTCAACAAGCGCTGAGAGGTTGGCCCCGCAACCCCCGCTCTTCGCACCTGCATTGAGTCCAAGTTTAATGTTTGCGCAGAGCGGAGGTCGGCCTTAGGATTATCCCGTGATTTTGTGGACGTACCCCGTCAGCTCGTGAACTCAAAGGCTGTTTCGGACGGACGCGAATGCCGATGAAAATAATGGGGATCAAATTGAAGGCGCCTCTCTTCAATGGACACCTCAATGCACACTTCAATGGATGCGTAGCAAAGCTGTTTAGTTGACGTAAGTAACTGTGTGGTAGTACGATGACAGAGCATACTGAAACAACCCCTTCAACTCAAAGCTTCCTTCGTTTTACCAGCCACGGACGAGAGTTTGGTATTGAGGCTTCTTATTCGGAGCCGAATTCGGCCATAATCGTAGGGATGTACGTCAACGGCAGGCTCATTTTCTCTGAGGCGAAACCGGCCATGGAGAATTCCATTGAAAGCGGCAGCAACGCAATCCTGAGAGAGGCTGCCGAGGAGCTTAAGGCCCAGGTGTGTGAAATGTACGCTTTTCTCGATGAGATTGATGAGAGTCCTGAGACCGGCGCCTGTATTCGCCTGGCCGCGTTGTTTTTCTCTCGGGCGCTGTATGGAGAAGCCACCCGGCTCTATTCAACCGCACAGGAAATGAGTCCGGCTAAAAACAAAGCTTTCTATGGCGCTGGATTGGCGTATTTGGAACTCGGAGAGTACGCCGAAGCCTGCGAACATTTCTCCCGGGCCGTCTCGCTCAAACCTCTTTATGCGGATTATCGTAACTCCTATGGTCTGGCGCTGGTTTGGGCCGGACGTATTTCCGAGGGATTCAAGCAACTCGACCAGGCGCTGGAACTGAATACGTATTTTGCGGACGCCTACTACAACTACGGACTGGCCTATTTGTTTGATGGCATCAAAGGCCCCAACAGCGGCATGTCTGAGGATTATGTGAACCAGTCGCGCGCGATGCTCGAAAAAGCGGCCCTGATAGATTCAATGATAAACGGCAAAGAATTTCAAACCGGGTTGCGGCTGCTGGGTGACGGAAACGCTCGTGATGCTTTTGGCGCATTCAAACGAAACCGTGATTGGGTAAGCCGCGAACGGGCGCCGTCTTACGATGAACGCCGGGCGGATTTCCTCGTACATCAGCGCTCATCAGACCAGCAGGTTGTGAACGAGACTATCGTTGCATTACAAGAGCAGCTTGAGCGTAATCCGGGCTTTGTGGATGTGACATACAAACTTGCCTTGGCCCATCTGCGCCGCGCTGTGTGTGATTGGCGGTCCGGGTTAGAGTTTTATCAGCAAACGCTCGAGCGCAATCCGGATTTCGCCAAGGCGGTCAAGGCCTATGACATAGCCTATCTTAGCCTGGGCGATATTGAAAGAGCTATCACAAATATCGAAGGACTCGACGATTCTCCGCGCCGCAAACCCAGCGTTTGATGCCGCTAGCGGTTGAATTGACGCGCCAAGTTTCCCTTCTGCGTTACTCGACAAACCATCCAAAACGGCTTATCCTGCTGAGAGTGAACCGAACGGTGAACCTGAGTTATGGATAAGAATAAAATTATCAATGTGATGACGGTTGATCTCAAAGAGTGGTTTGTGGTCGAGATATTTTCGGACAGGCTAGGCCCGGAGTCGTGGGACAGGCTGCCGACCAGGGTAGAGGACAACACCTATCATTTGATTGAACTTCTGGAATCTCGGGGCGTCCACGCTACATTCTTTATCCTGGGCTGGGTGGCCGACCGTTTCCCCAAACTTATACAGGACATTTCCGAAGCCGGACACGAAATCGGCTGTCACAGCTACTGGCATCGCCGCGTGGACCAGATCACACCCGATCAATTCCGTTCTGACACACAGCGGGCGATTGATGCTATCGAGTCGGCTTGCGGAACGCGGCCATATGGTTACCGCGCCCCCGGATGGTCAATCAATTCCCGGAACATGTGGGCCCTCGATATTCTGGCCGAGTTGGGTTTCACTTATGACTCGTCAATTTTTCCCGTTAAGCATGATGTCTATGGCGATCCCGCGGCGCCAAGAACATTGGTGGAACTTGCCACGGCCGGCAATGAAACGATTTTCGAATTTCCGGCCTCGACAGTCCGGCTGATGGGCCGCAATGTGCCAATCGCGGGGGGAGGTTATCTGCGGCATTCTCCATACTGGTACAGTTCGCGTATGATCCGCCGCTTGAATCGCGAGGGACTGCCGGCCATGGTGTATGTCAGGCCGTGGGAGTTTGATGTCGGCCAACCCAAAGTGGATGGTATTGGCCTGCGCGATCATTTCCGTCAGTATGCGTCAATTGGCAGTTTCAAACGTAAGTTCGAACGCTTGCTTGATGATTTTGAGTTTTCCACGGCGTTGAGCCATATAGAAAAATCTCAAAGACGACCTATTGGGTTTGAGCGGACTTGAGAGAGTTCCGAGATTTGTTGTCAGTCACACCCCGCCTCGACAATTCATCTCCGCAGGGCTGGCTATTTCTGCATCATCGGTTGAAATTCAGACTTAGTGACACTTATAGGTTGTTCACTGAAAACGCTCAATTTGAGAAAATTTCCCTTGGCTAAGTAATCACAAGAATATGTCACAACTTTGGATGGACCGACAAATTCACGAGTCTGACAGGAAATATTGAGAATTGAAGAAGAAGACAATTGTTCAATAACTGCTCGAACAAACTGCTCATCAAATTCTAGAAAGACCGACACATTCTGAATATCCTGAGCCCAGCGAGAACGAAATGTCCATGTAGTTTCGTAGTCGCCGCCATCGGTTAGAGTTGATGTTCTGGAATATCCAACCAAGACACCGCTGAGATGTGTCTGAGATAATCGGAGTAGGCTATCGTTGATAGAGATCAGAGAATGATGCTCCAGAGATAGCGAGTGAATTTGACTCTTGATATTATCTCGTCTGGCGAGTAATGAGTCGACCCCGTGATCGAGATTATCGATTTTGGAAATTAATGTCTCCTCATGAACTCTCAGTGAATCTATTTTTGCCTCGACAATATATATTTGCCCCAGTTTTTCAGAAAGTTCGTTGTTTTCTCGATAAGACAAGAATGCGCTGATGATACCAACTAGACCCAAAAACACGAACACTACATTTTTCAGCGTTTTCTTTATGTTCACTAGCTTCATGATGGTGAGGGTAAGAATGCTGATGCTGGTAAGCAGCCAAGTCCACATGCACGATATTTATGTATCCTTGAGACAGTAGTCAATCCTCAATCAAAGTCGGCGTACACCGACAATCCATCCTCAGTTCAACTTGGCTACTCATCGGACGCACCAATCCACCAATAACTCCACATGGATTGTGAATTATTTCACAATATATATTTTGACGGAGGCTCTCCAGACCTTATTATTGAGGTAGGAGGGACGGATATCCCACCGCTTGCGGCGGGATAGTTTTGATCCTCACAATGGTTAGCTAAACCCACCGCAAGCGGTGGGGCACACGGCAATGACAATCATCGGATTATCATCGAGTCCCATAAGCCGGCCGCATCATTGATCAGGATATATGAAAGCAAAGAAAAATATCATTGTCGCTACGCTGGCCCTCGCGGTCCTGTTTGCTGTTTACAATTTGCTGAAATCGGACGAGGGACAACTATCCCAGGGAAGCGCTGATAGCGCGCAGTCCGAAAACTCTGACGAAAAGAGGCAGGTTCAGAGGGCGCCGGTTATTGTCGCGTTGATCAAAGTTCAACGCTCTGCTCCGCCTATTCGTTTTACACAAGTTTGCCGGGGGATTCATGAGGCGAAAATTGACGCCAAGCGGCCCGGCAGGATTGTCCGTATTCCGGCCGTGCTGGGACAGGCCGTCAGCGCCGGTGAAACACTTCTGCGGCTTGACAGCGATTTGGAGAAGTATCAGCTATCAGCCGCAGAGG
>JADFNA010000212.1 GCA_022563625.1 Candidatus Zixiibacteriota bacterium | reverse complement strand
AAGTACAATTTGCCGCCCTGCCTGCTCAAAAAGCAGGACGGGGCGACGCTTTATGCAACACGCGACATCGCCGGGTTACTGTACCGCTGGGAGACCTACCCGTTTCACGAATCACTGTATGTTGTCGGGTCTGCGCAATCGGATTATTTCAGGCAGGTTTATTTGGTCATTGATTTATTAGAGCAAGCCGAAAACACTCCACCTGAAAAGCGCATGACCGGCAAGGTCAAACACATTTCGTTTGGCTGGGTAAAATTTGAAGACACGATTCTGGCTACCCGGAGGGGGAAGGTCATTTTCCTGGATGACGTTTTGACCAGAGCTACGGAACTTGCGCGTGAGAAAATTCAAACCAAGAATCCGGACTTGAAAGACCAGGAAAGTGTGGCCCGGAAAATCGGAGTTGGCGCAATAATTTTCACCCAGCTTTCTGTGCGCAAACAGAAGGACGTCAATTTTTCCTGGGAGCGGGCGTTGAGTTTCGAAGGTGAAACCGGCCCGTACCTGCAGTATACTTATGCCAGGCTGTCCTCTTTGCTTCGGAAGTATGGCCGCGAACTTCCATCGCCTGACGAGCTTCACACATCAGCGCTGAGCGGCGATGCGGCGCATCGCTTGCTGCTCACACTGTCACGGTTCCCGGACATCGTCCGTTCTGTCGCCAGAGAATATGAGCCGTTTTTGCTCTCGGCCTATTTGTTGGAGTTATCTTCCCTGTTCAACACATTCTATCAGCAAAAAGACAAATCAGGCCAGTTAGTGAAAATCATCTCCGATGACATAAGGGCCACCGATGTCCGCATGGCGCTTGTCCGTCTTACGCGAGAGGTTATCGGCAACGGACTTCATTTGCTGGGACTATCAGCTCCCGAGGAAATGTAACATGGCCGCGAAAAGAAAAACTCTGTTTGATAACACGCAAGGCGCCAGACGGCGACCGGGCAAAGTGACATCTCGCCAGGCCGGTGTTAGCGCCGTAGCAATCTGTGGCGTGGGATTGATCGGCGGCTCAATCGCAGAGAGGTTGAAATCCCGGCGCCGCGCCTTGCGGATCATTGGCTATGACAAAAAGGCAACAATACGACGGGCGCTCAAAGAGAGGCTGATCGACAAGGCTGAGACTTCTTTGAAAACAATTTTAGCAGAGGCTGACATCGTGATTCTTTCGGCGAATCCGGCGTCGAACGAAGTGTTGTTGAAACGATTGAGTTGCTGCGAGTGTGACACATCGGCGTTGATTTTGGACACCGGTTCGATGCAAACCGGAATCGCAAGACTGGCGAAAACTCTGGTGTGGAAAAACAACGCGCATTTTATCTCGGCCCACCCGATGGCGGGCAGGGAAGTGCAGGGACTTCAAAACCGGCAGACAGATTTGTTCGTTGATCATCCGTTTTTTTTCGATGACTCGGCGCCCCTGCCGCTTGGTGATATGAGACGATTGTCCTGGTTTACACGCACACTCGGCTCATATCCGATTTTTGTGAATTCAAAGACACATGATCAAGTTATGACTGACATTTCACAAAAACCCCAGCTCCTGTCCACCTTGATTGGCGCGTTTGTCCAGGACTATGAGCGCGAGACAATACGTCTGGCCGGAACGGGTTTGCAGTCCATGATACGCCTGGGAGGGTCTCCGTACAGCAACTGGCATGACGTGTTTATTGAAAACAGCCCCTATCTTTCGCGACGCCTCCGGCTGTTGATCCGCGAATTACAGCGGATTGAACGCGAGATTTCTGACGCGGGAGATATAGCCGCCCACTTTAAGCGCGCACAGCGGAGTTACTCATGCTTGTGGTGATGAAGGCCAACGCGACTCCCGAGATGATTGAGGCGGTCGTAAAATCAGTCACAGAAATGGGGTTAAGCGCCCATCCTATACCGGGCGCTAATCGCACCGCAATCGGTGTGACGGGAAACAAAACCCAGGTGCACAGCGACCGTTTGCGTGTCATGCCGGGCGTGCAGGACCTGGTGCATGTCACCGAACCATACAAACTTGTCGGGCTTGATTTCCATCCCGAGAGGTCCGTGATTGATGTCGCCGGGGTGAAGTTTGGAGGTGAGGAACTTGTATTCATCGGTGGTCCCTGCTCGGTTGAGGACCGGGATACGACGCTGGCCATTGCCCGCAAAGTCCGGGACGCAGGCGGGGAGGTTTTTCGTGGAGGAGCATTCAAGCCGCGCACTTCTCCCTATTCATTCCAGGGATATGGCGAGGATGCGTTAAAGACACTTGATGCAGTCCGCAGTGAGACAGGTTTGCGAATTGTAACCGAAGCGATTGACCCGGAGAACTTGCGCCTGGTCGCTAAATATGCGGACATGATTCAGATTGGTGCGCGCAATATGCAAAACTTCAGCCTGTTGCGCGAAGCTGGAAAATCCGGCAAGCCGGTCTTGCTCAAGCGGGGGATGTCGAGTACAGTGGAGGAGTTTTTGATGGCCGCAGAGTATGTGCTCTCCGAAGGAAATCCGAATGTCATTTTGTGCGAGCGGGGCGTGCGGACTTTCGCGGCGCATACGCGCAACACTATGGACCTATCGGCGATTCCCTTTGTGCGCTCAAAAAGCCACCTGCCGATTATCGCCGATCCCAGTCACGGCACGGGAGTGCGTGACATGGTCGCGCCACTGGCCCGGGCCGCTATTGCTGTTGGCGCTGATGGATTGATTGTCGAAACACACATAAACCCGGACCAGGCGCTTTCAGACGGTTTTCAAACTGTCGGCAGCGATGTGTTCGCTCAAATAGTTGACGAAGCATCAAGGATTGCTCCAGTGGTTGGAAGAACAGTCGCATCACGGAAGAGCGAATGAAGAGCCAAGATGAAACTTAATCCTCGCAGAAAAATCGCCGGTACAATCACGCTCCCGGGTGACAAGTCAATTTCGCACCGGGCCGCGCTGATGGGACTGTTAGTTGACGGACCGCTTACGATAACAAACTATTCTGACGGCGCCGATTGTCGGGCCACACTTGAGGCAGTCAAGTCACTCGGCGCGACTGTGCAAGGGGATTCAGACAATCTGACGATTACACCAGCGGATAAGATAGTGGCGGCTGATTCTGTTATCGACTGCGGGAACTCCGGCACGACAGCGCGTTTGCTGGCCGGACTGCTTTCCGGTTGTGGTGTGGCAGTGGAGCTAACCGGCGATGAATCACTCCGTTCGCGGCCTATGGACCGGATCATAAATCCACTGAGCGAGTTCGGCGCGAAATTCGACAACCCCTCCGGTACGCTTCCGCTAAAACTTCTGGGCGGGCCAGTTGGCGCAATCGGTGCAACTGGCGCAACAGGCTCAATCAACTACACCATGCCAGTTCCATCAGCGCAAGTAAAGTCCGCATTGCTGCTGGCCGCCTGCGCCGGCGGCGGGACGGCCATTGTGACAGAGCCGATCGCAACTCGTGATCATACTGAGAGAATGCTTGCCCATCTGAAGGCGAACATACAGGTCTCGGCGCCGCGAGTAGAGATACAAGACGACCCGCATGATCCGCGCAAGAAGACACGCACTGTTTTGGACAACTGGCAATCACGGGTGACAGTCCATGGAAATGGAAAGTTGAGCGCCGCAGCGATAGATATTCCAGGTGACATCTCAACCGCGGCATTCTTTTTTGCTGCAGCCGCAATTGGAAAAGGAGAAGTGACAATCACCAATGTGGGGCTCAACCAGACGCGGACTGCGTTTTTGGAATACCTGAAGTCAATCGGATGTGCGGTGGCAATTGACCAACGGCGCGAAATCTCCGCCGAACCACGCGGACGAGTGACCGTAACAGGCGCCCCGTTGAAAGGACGAAAAATATCCGGCGAATTTTCCGCCAGGCTGATTGATGAAATTCCGATTATTGCGACAGTCGCCTGTTTTGCCGAAGGACCAACCGTCATCCGCGACGTCGCTGAATTGCGCGTTAAAGAATCAAACCGGCTGGAAAGTATTGCCAGTAATCTGCGGTTAATGGGCGCCGGTGTGGGAATGATTGATGATGACGGGCTGGTCATCGAGGCAAAAGGCGAAATGCAGCCGGCTGACTTTAAGAGCTATGGCGATCATCGCATCGCAATGTCGGTGGCCATCGCGTCGCTATTTTTGTCCGGCGACTCGACACTCGATGACGCTGAGTGCGTGTCTGTCAGTTGTCCGACGTTTTTTGAGCTGCTGGATAAGATTGCGCATGGCTAGAACGCGGCAGCAAAGATGAAAAGCGTTTATAAATGCGGTCTCCTCGGCGAAAAGGTTGATTATTCGCGCTCGCCCGAAATTTTTGAGCATATTTTTGCCTGTGAAAATATTGAAGGTGTCTGGCGCACAGTAAACTGCGCCAAGTCAGAACTCGGCGCTTGTCTGGACCGCCTGCGCCAGGAATCTTTCAACGGCCTTAGTGTCACCATTCCTCATAAAGAAGCGATCATCCCTTTTCTGGATGAAATCGATGCAGTCGCAGGTTCTCTCGGTTCGGTTAACTCGGTTTTGCT
>JADFNA010000211.1 GCA_022563625.1 Candidatus Zixiibacteriota bacterium | reverse complement strand
TAGTGAGTGTGTTTATGGGTCTTTGTAGGTACGTGTTTCATCATATATGGTTTCGCGTGGGAATAGGTGTGGTTTAGTAGTTATTTCGATGAAAACACATATCGCATTTGGGACCGCTGACGCACAATTCCGGTGGTGTCACTCATAGCCTAGAAGAAACCCACCTGGAAGGTGGGCCACCCGGCCTATGTTCGGAAGAAGCTCTTTCTGATTCCCATGAATTTTCTGGCGGTTTTACTCTTTCGAGCATGCTCAGCAAAATTCGTCGTGACCAACTGAAACATGTTGAAAATAACACGACTCTCAGTGCTTACCCCTCGTTCCGACAAAAGAACTGAGAACATGGTACATATCTGATCGAATACATCGGCACAGTCCCTGGTCCAGAACGATGATTCAGAAGCCATGTCGTTAAAGATGTCAATTATGTGTTCAGCAACAATCCGTTCTTCTTCTGTGAAAGCTGCTATAGCTCCTTGAATCGCAAGCTCTAGCCGACAATTCAAAGACCGCATCTGACGTTCTACTAGTTCACTATATCTTGCGCCGCTAAACTGCTCCCTTAAGGAATCCAAGTCAACATCTACCAAGGAATTTCTGCTGTTCATCGCAATCACATCCTTTTGTGATTCATTTGGTGGTGTTTTGAACTATTGGGAGGTGGCAGACCTGCCGGAGTTCGGGGATGTTCTGGCGAGATATCCTGGCTTCATCTGATTGATTTCAAGAGATCAGACACCGATGCCGTTAACACTTCCCAACATGTCTTGCATGTCGCCAAATCGAATTCAGCTTTCTGTGTTAATTGAACCCACGGATGTACGACATTTCGTGATTCACGCAAAGCATGGCTGAATTTCCCACGATCCGTTTTGAGCCAGCCGACATCAACCGCAACGTCGATAAGGGAGTTCAGATTCCAGTCTTGAATCGCCCTAACGCCGCCCCTGTTGTCGCTTGGCGCCTTTGATGATCGGCATGCTTCTGGCATGTCCAGGCTAGCTCGTGCTAATAGTAATCCTTCAAGAACACTGCCCATCATAATGACTGATGAAAGAAACGCGCCAACATGCTGACATTTTTGACACTCTAACCAACGGTCGTCGATAACTTCCTTTAAACCGGGCATACAGATCGTGATACTGGAAACATCTGGAGCTCGTGTGATTTGCTTCTTGGACGTAATCGCGCCACTGCCCAGTAGTCTAAGCGCTGATTTTACATAGTTCCCCAAGGCTTCAAGTCTGACTCGTCGGCTATTGGCTGTGAAGTCAGCGTCAGATTGCATCGACTCCATGGTTTTGGAAAATCCGGACGTAGGGACCTCAGCTAAGATCATCTGAACTTCCCTTACCTTTGCATCTACGGCACGGAGGCTTGAGAATTCATCAGTTCTCGCAGTTCCTTGGTCGTTTAGTATTTCATCTCGGATATTCGTCAGGAGATTTCGAGCGATGTTCGTTTCCATGGTTGTGGATTTCAGTCTAGTAGATCAGGAGTCTTGATATTATGAAAGGGCCGTTTTCATCTCAGCAACATGTCAGAACCCGTTGAGAGCTGGCGCTCTCTTTTGGGGATTCTGACCTACGGATATAGGCGGTCTGCGGTAATTGGCGTCATTGGCGTTATCATTTGAACTCGGCGTAAATCTTTTCGATTTCTTCAATTACTTTTGCGCTGCCGAGTATTGTTGGGCAGCGTTGATGGGGAGTGTCGGGGATGATGTCGAGGATGTTTTGCCGGCCGGTGGAGGCTTTGCCGCCGGCCATGGTGACTAATTTCCCCAGCGGGGCGGCTTCATAGAGCAAGCGAATCTTTCCCTCGGGGTTTTCGGCCTCGCCGGGATAAAGATAGACGCCGCCTTTGAGCAAGTTGCGGTGAAAGTCGGCCACCAGTGATCCGATATAGCGCCCGGTGGATTTTTCCCGCCCGGCGCGCAAATAGTCAACAACTTTCTGTGTATCCGGCGCCCATTTGCGGTAGTTGGCTTCATTAACACTGTAGATGGAAGACTCGACAGGGACTTTCAGATCATTGGTGATCAGCACGTACTCGCCGATCGGCATGTCCAGATTGAAGACACACACGCCAAAACCCTGCATCCAGTACACGAAATATGAAGCGGCGCCATACAATACATAGCCGCAGGCCACCATCTCTTCTCCACGAGGCAGTCTAAACTCGCCGTTATCGAATCCGCCTGTCCGTTGGAACAGGGCAAAGATGGAGCCGATGGTGACATCAACATCAATATTCGAGGAGCCATCGAGCGGATCGAGTGTCATCAGGAATTCCGCCGCCAACGGGTCACCATCAATCATCAAGCGCTCGCCCATTTCTTCGGAGATCATTGAGCCGATCAGCCGGTTTCTCTGGAAGACTTCGATGAAGCGGTCGTTGGAATATTCATCGAGTCTTTTGACTTCCTCGCCCTGGACGTTGATGGCGCCGGTTTCACCAAGCATGTTCTCCAAACCTGCCCAACGCACCTGGCGATAAATAATTTTGCCGACCAGAGCCACACCCTTGATGACGTCCGCCACGCGCCCGGAACATTCACCGCGTGTGTGGGTTTCGGAATAGAGATATTCTGCCAGTGTGATCCGTTTCATTTTTTCATCCATGACAACAGGCGAAACATAGTCGAACCGGTGTTTGAGAAAAACCGGAGCGTTGCTAATATACAAGATTGACCCGAAGGCGCAACCGGCCCGGTGCGCTGTTGGTGGGAAACAGATCAGGTCAGGAGATGAGACATATCCAGATTCTGTGCGGCTGAATTATCCAGGCAAAAAAACAGCCGGCCGTATTCCGGACGAATCCGGGCCGCCGGGGTTGAGCGTTCGACGATCGTCTCAAAAACGGCCCGGGCTTTTTCTGCGCCGCTGACCAGAATCATGATATTGCGGGCGGCGTTAATCAGCGTTGGCGTAAATGTCAGGCGATGCGCCTGTTTTGAGCCGACATAGACTGATGCCACCAGTTGTTCTTCGCCAATTTCGTTTTCGGGATAGTCGGGAAAGACTGATGCCGTGTGTCCGTCGGGACCGAGGCCGAGTAAGATCAGGTCAAATGAAGGATATCCCGATGGAGATTTGTCACGCACAGTTCTTTCGATCACCTGCTGATACTCTTCAGCCGCGTCACCCAGATTATCGCGCTCACCGGCCATGCGAAACACGCGATCAGGATTGATTTCCAAGCGCTTGAATATATTGCGCTGGGCCATCAGGAAATTCGAATCCTCATGTGTCGGCGGGACAGCGCGTTCATCACCGAAGAAGAAATATGAATCAGCCCATTCGGTACAGGTGGCGTAGACTGATTCGGACAATCTGCGATACAAATTCACGGGAGTGCCTCCGCCTGCCAGCGCGACAGTGAACGCCCCGTGGCGAATCACCGATTCGCGCATTATCTCAACGAATAAATCTGAGGTTTTCTGCATCAGAAGCGCCGGATTGGGCGAGCGCAAGACAGAGATGCCGCTATCAGCCGGCTTTCCGCGGCTGCCGGCGTACAAAAGTGTCAGAGCGCGCCGCAGTGATTCGGTATAATCGCCACGGTGGCGGGTATCACCTATTCTGCGCAACATGTACTCGGATTCTTCCAGATCACTTGTTGGGGGAGAAGTGTAATTCGAGCCGTCTCTGGTAATCTCGTATTGAATGGATATTTTTCCGGTATTGTTATTGTCGTCTGCCGTTGGGCGGACCAACACTTTCTGGCTCTCATTTTCACCAAAACAGAATTCAACAGTCGCGCCCGAACTCTGATGTGAAGATTTCTCATGTGACGATACATGAAACTCAATTTCACGCTCGTTTACATCGCGGTAGATGATTTTCCGCCGGGTGCGATGTCTGACATAAGTCAGTTTCAGTTTCGCCGACAACCACCCGCAGACATACATGGCGCGCACCAATGAGAACCCTGAGAGTGAGGGAGCGTGTATGTTCACCTGCTTCAACTCTGGCAATAGCCGCAGAGCGCCGGGGTCATCAAAGGCGGCCTTGATTGCCTCGCGAAGCGGATGATCGCGTTCGTATTCCAGATCAAACAGCCGCGCCAGATTGCCGCGTCCGGCCTGGATTTTGGCCGCCAGTTTTCTGCGGTTGATACGCGAGTCAAAAAACACATAGTCGGCAATATCATACAGGTCTGAATTCATTAACTCGCCGAAGAGTGACGGCAAGAGATCAACAATTACCAGCAGTTTCACGCCGGAGGTCAGCGAACGCACAATGTTTGGGGCAGCGCCAAGTCTGGCGCGGGGCAGGTGGACATTAATCTTTTCCCAGCAGAGCATGTCCTCACCCTGGGCGCTGAGGCTGCAGGCGATGCCGATTTCCGCGCTGCAGTCACTATCTTCGGGCGCCGTGTCATCAATGAGCAGCAGAATACTGCGGCTGGGCCGCTCCTGCGCAAAGCGTTGTGACAGTTTCTCTGCCCTGGCCAGCGACGAGGAATCTGCAATGATGACCAGGTCTGCCAGAGTGACGC
>JADFNA010000210.1 GCA_022563625.1 Candidatus Zixiibacteriota bacterium | reverse complement strand
AATTTTGCCGGGTTTTACGCGTCGTGAGGATTTACTCGACATTCTGGACCTGTTCTCGGATCCGTTCGATCTCTTCTTTGAGTCCGATTACCAACTTCGAGATATCAATGATGAGCGCCTTAGAACCGATAGTGTTTACTTCGCGATTCATCTCCTGCAAGATAAAGTTCAGCCGCTTGCCGACTGAATCTTTTACATCCAGAGCGGCGCGGAATTGATCCAGATGAGATTTCAGACGAGTGATCTCTTCGGTAATGTCCGCCCGTTCGCAGAGCAGCGCGACTTCTTCTTCCAGACGCTGGCGATTAATCTCCGGTCCGTCGAGGAGCTGGTTGACCCGTTCGAGTATTCTGTCGCGATGCGCCCTGGCGCTGCCGGCTGATATGTTTTCTATCTTTTTAAGATCTGAAATGATTAAACGCAGCCGTTTTTTCAAATCGGCGGCCAATGCCGCGCCTTCTTTCTGGCGCATCTTGAGCATCTCATTCAGCGCATCGCCGACGGCTTTCTTCAGCGATTTCCATAACGCCGCATCGCCGATGTCCTGTCCCGGGGCGCGCACAATATCAGGTATGGACAGAAGATCAATAACACCGATTTCGCCGGCTAACTTTCGTTTCTTCTGATAGGCTCTCAGTTGCTTCAAATATGAGTCAGCCGCCTGCTGATTGAATATGTACTGGCCATGTTCTTGATGCGCGCGCTCGTAGTTGATTGCCGCGTTCAGCTTGCCGCGCCGAATTTTTGTCTGGATTAGGTCTCGAATTTTCGGCTCCAGCCCGGACAGATTACGCGGTGTGCGAAAGGTGAACTCCAGAAAGCGGCTGTTGACGCTGCTTAACTCTACCGTGTACAGCGCATCGGCGGTCTTAATCTGAGCTTTTCCGAAACCGGTCATTGAATTCATAAGGTTCTATCTCCGACGGAACACAATGGACTGGTCCGTTTGACGGGCTTAAGTAATAGAGATGAGACAGAGGAAGTCAAACCTCTGAGTTCACAGAGGCATTGGTAAGCGTTTCTGGCAGGCTTTTGAAGGCAAACCTGCGCCGCGCCAGAGCGGCGATCTTAGTCTCCTCTGAACGCAAAGAAGACAGGCCGATCATGGCGCCGGCTGCAGTCTCGATTGAGTCCGGCGGGTCCGAATCCAACAATTCGTTTGTAACTCCCAGTATATGCTCGGCGCATTCATATATCTGGCGCAACCGTTCAGATTCCGCGCTTCTCAAATCGGCGCCCATCAGCGCCCGTTCGCATATCGCCAGTATAGCGCTCAGGGGATTGATTATCTGATGCGATATCGAGGCCGCAGTCTCGTGATACGTTTTACGCCGGACATCTTCAGCCAGCCCGGCGCTTAAACCAGCCTCGGATTTATTTTCTTTTGGTTTGAACGACTCACGTTGAACGTAGCGAATGATCCAGGCTGCCAGTGAACTTAACGACTCCGGGTCAGCCGGCCAGCAATCATGTACACCGGCCCGGAAAAGCCGGTCGGTAATATGCGCATCATTGTCAGAACATAGAGCGATGATGTCGATTCCTCGTTCACTAAGCCACCCGTTACGCACAATTATTTCATCCAGCAGAGCGCCTGTACGGTCGATTGCCGGCACAACACATACAATCGGCGACTCAGACGGAAAGTCCCGGAGCTCCGCGATGTCATCGAATAACCGCAGCTCACCGGCTGACAGGCCGCGCTCGAGCGCCCGCTGAAGAATCAGCATGGCGGTTTTGTGCTGAGTGGAAAGTGCGACGATGATGTTGGGATGCTGTTCGCTCATTGCAAGCTGCGCCTAGCTTTAAGGGATATATTACAGGCCATTCAATCGTCGGCCTAACTTTTCATGTCGGAAAGTTTTGCGCTTTTCAGCGCCGGTTGGTATGCAGAGGGGGTTGGACAGCAAAACGATTGAGCTAAACAAAATTCGCCGTACTTAGGTAAGGCGTTAGCAGTCAATAAGATAGGCTTGCCGGAAAGCGCTTTATTCCTTTTTGAACAGGCCCTTGAGATTGTCAATTAAATCTCCACCCTTTTTCTTGAGCAGCCGGGCGGCCAGGTCCTTGATGAATCCCTCGTCAAATTTCACGGCGGGTTTGTTGATGTCGCCAAGAATAATCAGCGGGATAGTCAGTTTGCCCGTTTTGGGGTCTTTCAGGAATTCGATATCCTGCGTTTTAATTCCAAGTGTCTTCGCTAATTCTTTGATAATCTCATCGCTTGGCGCATATGTTCCCTTCAATTCCAGAGAGCCGTCTAAAGCAATAGCGCCGCCTAACTTCCACTCGCCAGCCTGCGGGTCATTGCCTTGTAAATCATTTACCACTACATGGCCGTCAACAAACTTCACATTGCTAACAAAAGACCGCAGGGTGAGCGTTTGAAACCGCCCGGCAAGATCAGTTTGCCCGGTGAGTTCCGAAAGCGTCTGCGCGAATGATGTAATCTGCGGAAAACCGCTGAGTTTCAGAGTGTCACTACTGGAAAATAAATTCATATTCAGTGATCCGAAAAAGTCTTCCGGCTCCCAGCCATAACTATCGTAGTCGCCGGAAAGCTTGACTCGGCCGAGTACAACTCCATCAAACTTCCAGAACGAAAACCTGCTCAGAACCTGGCCTGCAGACAGTTCCTGCGCGGCAAATTTCCCCGTGTAATGCGGATTTTGAAATTCGCCCAGATCGATTGTTGTTTCACCGGTGAATGAACCGCCGTACACCGCTCCCCGAACATTCTGGCAGTAGATGACATCTTTTTCGATCCGCACATTAGCGATAATGTTGGTGAATTCGGCCTCGGCATAGATAAGTGTGTCAAGAGTGACCGTGCCGGACCCCTTCACCTTCGGCAATGGCAGGGGAGGAATTTCTTCAGGCGAAAGGCCGCCGCGATTGACGCCTGAATTGGGGACAGTTTCTGGGAAAAGTTTGTCAAGATCGAGACGGGAACCGGAGCCTTTGAATGTCAAATAAGGCGAGGGCGCATCCTCGCCGGTGGAATCAAGAAACAAAAGATACGGAAACGGGTCAGAGATCCTGCCGGTTATTGAAAAATCAGATGATTCAAATACGACATTAAATTTCTCAATGGTGATTTCTTCGGGTGTTATCTTCACCTTCGCTGTCAGATCAGTAATATCTTCGGGGAGAGTTGTTGCCCGAAGTGAGCCGCCTTTGATAGTTACAGCGCCAGTAATTCGCGTCCTGTCCGGGGCGTCGTCATGATAATCTACCTGCAGCTTGGTCTCTGCCACCCCCGTTAGCCGCGGAGAGCCACCCTGTGGCAGGTATACTGTCAGGGCCGAAAGCGCAATGTCTCCTTCGATGTTTGCCGTAATATGCGGTGAATTAAAGTTCTCCAGCTCCAGCTCAAGAGCCAGATTGGCAGCGCCATTGGTTCCACCAATAATAATGCTCTCTGATTTCAGAATCGCAGATGATGTATCAAAACTAAAAGTAATATGCCGCGCGTCAATTCCCGGCATTGCGGCGCCGGCCGGCAAATGAAAACGTGAAATGGAGCCTGCCCCATCATAGTCTAAACCCGGCCCAGTGGCGCTGATCACATTTCCGCCCAGCGCCAGTGTACCGGAGACGCCTCTCAGATATTGTGCGGCGTCTGTGGAGATTGAATTTATCAACGGCCAGAACTCTTCAAGATCCGCGCCATCTATGTCATATGTCAATCTGGAACTCGGTTCATTGTAGATACCGGACAGGACTCCGTCAATTTGTATCCGCGCATTTTCGCCGACACTGACCAGCATTGTGTCGATTGTAAGTGTTTCGTTCGCCGGATCAAGAGTCACATGATAATCAAAACGCAAAGTTGGCAGTCTCAAGTTTAGTGGAGCCGCGAGTGACTGGCCGGATGAATCTCTCCTGTAGCTGGCGCTCTCAAAAGACAGAAACCCTCCGCTGAAAATCGTCCCTCCGTCATCAACATCCAGCGCTCCCGCATACGTAATCCCCTGCAGGCTCAACTCGCTCTTCTCCTGTTCATTGATTCTGGTGAATGAACCGTTTTCAACGCGCAGGGCGCCGAGACTCATGCCTCCCAATAACAGGGCAGCTTCATCAGCGCCTGCCATCCCGGGAGCGGACGAAAAGCCATCATCGCCTAATGACAGGTTGCTTGACCCGGTTGCGTCGACGCGCACATATATTTGCGGCCGGGTGACAACAAAATGATCTACGATATACTCACCCGAAAGCAGGGGCCAGAACTGCATTTTGACATCAATTTTTTCAATACTGGCCAGACGGGAGCTTTCTTCGCTATCAGCGGCTCCGGCAGTAACACCGCTCAGAGTTACACCCAGCCCGCCCCAGAAAGAAGCGTCAAGCTCGGCAATCCGCACAGGTTGGTTCAGCGCGGCGCTCGCTTCTTCTTCGAGATACTGACGCAGCTTGTCTGCGGGGAAAAAGAACAGTACGCACAGATACCCGATCGCAAGCAGTCCGAAAAACAAAAGTAACCAGCGCAGACCGTCCATCTCT
>JADFNA010000209.1 GCA_022563625.1 Candidatus Zixiibacteriota bacterium | reverse complement strand
ATCTTGGGCTTCAGGTACTTTTTCGACCAATAATGCTGAATCGGCGGAAGATCATGTACGTTCTCCACGTCCCTGTACGCCTTGATTTCCTGATCTATTCGCTGCGCGTACTCGGCAGATGGTCGTCTATCTCCCTTAGGCACGTCGTACAGAGGAATACCCAGCAGAGGAATACCCAGCCTCCGCGCACGGGCTCCCTTAGGCACGTCGTACAGAGGAATACCCAGCCTCCGCGCACGGGCGCTCAAGTAGTGCTCGCTGAGGATGGACCGAGCCTTCGCTTTAAAACGCGGAACACTTTCCTTCGTTAGTGGACCTTGGGAGTGCCAGGTTTCTTTAAACGGCGAATCCGCGAAAGTCTCCCCGAAAAGCCAGGTTCTCAGGAACTGCTGGTAGTTCCGGCTCAGGGGCGCGGAATCTCGAAAGAATTGATCGCGAACGAGCCAAGCTCGGCGGGCCGGCCAGAGATCGCATACGAATATGACGAACGATCGGTGTCGGGCTTCCTGTTTGTCATTTGATCAGATTTCATAATTCTGCAAACCGCTGTTCTCAAGGCGCCTCTTGCTAAGCGCTGGAGCCTGGTCGACTGGTCCTAAAGCAATAATCCTGCCAAATGCCGTTAATCCCATCTAAAGATTTCATGCCTCACAGGCTCTTCCAGAGCTAACAATACCTTCGCCTGTTTCTACGGGGCTCCTAACCGCAAGCGAGTTTAACGCCTGCCAGGGACCGAGTCAAGCAACAAACGACCGACCTCGGGGTCCCCTGACCACCTGTCGAATCTCATCAGAATGGGCTATGAAACCACTTGCCTAATCTGCCGCTACGAATGCCGAATCTTCAAGGAGACGACAATTATCCACCATCAAGTGGAATCTCCGGCATTCGGCTCCGGAAGCCGAGATAGCATCTGCTTGTAACGTTTCTCATTTACTATCAAATCACTCCCAAGCTCGCCCATTTCCGCTATTTGGCTCTGTGCCAACCGGATACGTTCTTGGGTCTGAGGATGAGAGGAAACGAGTTTTTCAAAAGCATTCGGGTTGCGCTCTCCGGCGGCCGCCAGATGTTCAAACATACCGATGGCTCCCTTAGGATCATAACCGGACTGGCGCATATAGTATATCCCGAACCTGTCGGCCTCCTTTTCGGCAGAGCGTGAATAACCGCTGAAGACCAGGGTCAGGCCGATTCCCGAGGCGATATTCACGAAATCTGAGTTCTTGGACCCACCCAAGACGATTTCATAGCCAATCTGGGCGATCAAAGCCGATTGCAGGCGTTTCATGCCATGCCGGGCCACGACATGCGAGACTTCATGGCTCACGACTGAAGCTAGCTGCGCTTCATTATCCATCAGGCGCAGCAACCCCGTATAAAAATACAAATACCCGCCCGGCAGGGCGAAAGCATTGATCTGTTCAGATTCGATGACCGCGAAATGATATTCGATATCCTTTCTATCGCACACGGCGACTATTCTCTGGCCTATTTCATTGATATAATCCTGCCAGAGCGAATCATCAAGCAATTCGGATTCGGACAGAATTTGCCGGTTCATTTCGGCGCCGATCGAGGATTCTTCCCCCGAACCAATCAACAAAAACGATTTTTTTCCTCCGGGTCCGGTAGTGACACAAGCAGTCACCAGAGCCAGCACAGAAATCCAGGTCAAGAAAAAGCGAAGTGAAAATGGAAAGATGCGGGACATGGCTCTGTATACGAGGGCGCCAAAACTTGACTGCGCTAGATTTTGATTTTGTCGGCCAGATTACCGATCAGCGGCAGGCGGATTTTCTTGCCCTGCAACGCAAAAACCACTCCGGCCGCGGAGGAGCCGATACAGGCGATGAGGACCGCAGTCCAGATCAGAGAGGAAATTGAGGGCACAAGGAAAATGGCGGCGACAATTTCAATCAGGAAAAGAACCAGACCCTGCCGGGCGTGGAACTTGAGTCCCTCATCCTGCCCCATGCGAAGGATCGGAGCCAGGCACAGAACCGGAATGTAGGAAAAAACGACAAACAGCGATGCGCTGGAGTCGCTTGAACTTTCGGGGAAAATGTCTTTCCCAAGCTCAGAGAATGGATTGTCTTCTTTCGGCATTTGCGATCTCCATCACAAGCCTCCCGGGAGACTCTGACACTGCAAAGAAAGCCCGGCAGTTGAATCAAGTCAAGTTTGTAAATTTGACGGCAAGAGGATGTTTGCGGGCAGCCTGGAGGAATTAGCCGGCGGCGCGGAATTCGTTCATCAGCCTGTCAGCGGCGGAGACCACATTCGACTGCCAGAAACTTTCCAGGATTCGATCATAGAGATTGCGCGCAGCGGCGTTGTCGCCAGCCAGCAAATAATTTCGCAGCGCCCCAATAGCATAATCCTCAGCAACCGGCCCCCCGGGGTCTTCATCCAAGGCTTCCATGAATTTGTCGGCGGCTGATGCGAACTGACCGGTATTCTCCATACTGGCCGCAATTCCGGCAACTGCTCCAATGTACGATATCTTTATCCGTGAATATCTGTCCACATATTCCTCGAACACACGCTGTGACTCAGCGAAATTGCCTGCCAGAAATTGCGCCGAACCAAGAATATAGAGGGCCTCAGCCCCAAACTTTGATCCGCGGTTTTCATCCGCGATACTCCGAAATTCCAGCATAGCGATCTGGAGATTCCCCCCGGCAAGATTATTCTTGGCCTGGCTCAGCGCCTGGCCGGCCGCATCCCGGGAAGACTCGCTTGAACCGGTATAGAAATAGACTCCAACTATCAGGAGTATGACTGCCAGAACGACTCCGGAAACCGCAGCTGCGTTCTCGGTCACAAACTCTCTGGCTCGAGCCATAAAATCTGCGAATTTATCCTGCTTGATTTCCTGCTTGGTAAATGAGACTCTTGTTCCCATCTTTCACATCATCTCCTGCAAACGGCCTCTACTCAAGCGCCTCTACTCAAGCGCCTCTATTCAAGTGATTATGCGTTGAAAGGCCATATTTCTGCAACATCTACAGTTTTTCTCAGGCAGCCTTGACTACCAGGTGACTACGGGCAAAATTCAGGCCAATTGAACGGCAGCCGCAGTGTCGATTCGTCTTTCGCGACCAGTCCCTATCTAGAAATACCCCGTAAAACTTATCATGATGCGATGGTCCCTGATGCTGGTTCCGGACACTCGTGTGGTGAGGGGATTGGGACCGGTTGCCTTGCCGTTTGCGTCTCTTAGTTTGGTGTCGAGAAGGGCGCCGGTCGGATCGGCGCTGGTGAGTATGTCAAATGCCGGATTCAAAACCTGCGCTTGCGTCGTCCGCAAAGATTGATTGAAACTTGTGAATGAATATGCAATGTCAAGCGTCCGTTGGGGCGAACTCAGTCCAATACCAAACGAAAATGAATACGCCGTGACCTGCGACCCGAAACTGTCCTGGATAAGGTCAATATCCTGGTTGGCAATCACAGCGGCCCGCTGGTTAAGAAACTTACTCTTACCTGTGTTGATGCCGACAGGCATCACGGGCGTATTTCGGTCGCTGTAGGTGAAATGATATTCTTCCACGTCTCGAAAAGGTTGGGGAAGGTACCCTAATCCGAACCGAACGGGTATTTCACCGAGATTTGATTGCAGTTTCCATTCAGCGCCAAGCCGAATTTGCACGGCCGAATTCCAGTTCGACTCTTCCTCGCTGAAAAAAGATTCCTTATTACCTGCCGACGAAATGATGGTTGAATCCAGAATAAAGAATTTTGAATTCGAAAATGCGCGGTAGTCGATGTCCAGCGACGAAAGGAAATTATCAGACCAGTTACGCACAAATCCAAACGTGCCGATTAACGGCATTTCCACTTTCGATTCACGATCAGAAAAAAGAAGCACACCGGTAAACCCGTCGCCTCCGCCAGGAACAGCAGCTCCATTGCCCAAAGCCTGCCTCGTCATAGTGACATCATTGGAAAGTTTCATTTTGAACGGAGTGCGCAGGGAAAAGCCGATACGGTTTCGCTCATCGATATCATACAACGCCCCCAGGGTGAAGTTTAAACCCGAGAGATTGAGCGAGTCGAGTTCATTGACCAAAAGCTCGAAATCGACCAACTGGTTCTGGCCTACCAGCTGATTGGCGTAAGTTTCGGAGCGGTTGTGCTCAATTATTACCCGCCCGAAAAAGACATTAGCGGAAATACCGACAGACAATCTGTCGGATAGGTTTATTGCGCCGCCGAAATTTGCGGCGTTCAAGCTCCCCTCGCGCTCATATGTTACATCAGGTGAAGTGGTTGAAGTTGGGTGCGGGTAAATTTCTTCGGCAAAAAAGTCATAGGTGTCAAAAATCCTGGTCAGCCCCATGCCAATCGACATGCGCTTATCTTTGAGATTGGTGGGAACGTTAATCGCGAAATTCCGAAAGAAACTGCTGGAACCGCCACTATGTTCGTCTACACGTGACGCGTTATACGAAAACGAGCCGCTCGGGATGAAATTGCTCCAGTCGAATCCCAGGTAGATATCCTCATTTGACTGT
>JADFNA010000208.1 GCA_022563625.1 Candidatus Zixiibacteriota bacterium | reverse complement strand
CGGTGAAATCCAGGTGATTTGCTCAACTACGACCCTGGCCCTGGGGGTCAATCTGCCAGCCGAAACGGTTTTTGTCGAACCGCAAAAATACTGTGTCGGCCCGATTAACGGCCCAGGCGGCGGCCCGGATCGTCCGGGCCGTCGTCCGAGACGCTCACGGGGTTCCGTGACGGGCATGCTCCCGCTGCCGGCCAGTGAATTCGCCAGTATTGCCGGCCGGGCCGGCCGTTATCGGGCGGACGCTTTAACCTCCCCGGGCGCTTCGGATGCTTTGGTGGCGCGGGCGGCGCTTCTGGCCGAGACAGAATTTGAACGCGACATACTCTGGGAAACATATATCGAACCGCACGAGGTTGACCCGCTGGTCTCAGCTTTTGCCGTCGGAGTTTCGGGCGGCAATCAGTGGGCTTCGCTGGCGCTGGAGTTGGTCGTTTCGGGTTTGGCCGGCTCACTCGCCGAACTGGAAACCCTGCTGGCCAATTCGCTGGTCTGGCGGGCGGAACCCGAGTGTGTGCGGGCCGCTCTTGAAATCGCCGTGGCGCGCTTGATAGAATGCGGACTCGTTGTTACGGAACAGGCCCAGGACAGGACCGCTCAAGAAAGACCCGGCGAACGGCTGTGCGCCTCGGCGGCCGGCCGGGCCGGGGCGCTGAGCGGTTTATCTATTGCCGGTATTGAACGCTTTATCAGCGCCGCCAACGGACCACAACCGATCAGCGAGCGCCAGTGGCTGGCCTCAGCGCTGAGCGCGCCGGACCTGGAGCGGGCGGCTGGCTCACGCCTGCCGCGTGGTAGTCATTTCGCGGCCCTGCGGCGTTTGTTTGCCGATGCCCCCGATGCCCCCGATGTGTCGGAGGGAAGCGGGTCTTTGCAGGAGTTCATTCAACCCTCGCGTTTCGGTCACGGCCGTGCGATTTCCGCTTCAGCTCTGAATTGCCGTCTGGCGGCCCTGGCGGCGCTGGAACTCTGGCGCAGTGGACAGGAAGGGCGCGCGCTGGAAAGCGAAACACAGTTGAGCGTAGCCCAAATAGCCGAACTGGCCCGCGTCGCCGGATGGCTGCTCGGCGCGCTGGCCGACATTCGCACAGCGCTGGCGCCCGGCTTTGATGCGGACGAACAGATACAAACACAAATACAAACGTTACGCCGCACGCTGCGGGCCGGTTTGCCGGCCCCCGTGGCGGCGCTTGGCGAGCGCACAGGCCGCCTGTTTAACCGGGCCGAACTGATGGCGCTCAATTCACTCGGCTGCGCCTCCGCCGCAGAAATTGCCGCGCTGCCGGAAAAAGTCGTTGTCGAGGCCCTCGAGAGCGCCTCGCTTGGCGGAACAAAAACTGCAAAACAAAAACTGGCTGCGCTCAGCGCGTTGCTGTCAAACAAATCCGGGCAGGGCGCGTCACCGCCTCCCGCCCACCGAGAGGAGAAACACATGCCACACACAGCCACATTACAGACAACCCAAGCGGTTAGCCTGCGGCCGCTCCCGCCACATCCCATCCAGCCGACAGTTGGACTGATTCCCTGTCGTCTCAGAATCGACGGAGCTTCGTGCGGCGAACGCTTTTTGGTGACCATCGACGGGCTGCCTGCGCCGCTAACGGGCAAATCATTCAAATATCTGGCCAAACTGGCCTGTGCGCGATCGACGACGCCGGAGGGTTGGCTATACAAAGATGAGATTGAACAGGGGTTTAATCAGGCGCGTTATCTATATCGGATGCGCCGCGAGATTGAAGCGGCGCTGCCGGGCTATAACTGGCCGGTGTACGAGAACAACCGGCTGGGCTATTACCGTCTGCGCCTTGATCCCCAGGCGCTGGAGATTGATATCGAGCGAATCGCCGCCTCTCATGATTACGAGGTGGCCGCTCTGGCCGAGACGCTGCGCCTACAGCGGCCGCCTGATCTACATTGTCAGACAGCGCCTTAGGCTGGCGCCCGGCGGACAAAGCGGTTGACAGAAGCGCAAAAAAACGGGAGATTGTCGGCAACTTCCGTACCCCCGCTATGACCGGTATCGACTCCGGCCGGACGGGGGATTGGATGTCCGTGGTGTCCGCTGGATTGATTCGATCGGGCTGAAAATGCAAGAAAGAGGCCCCCGGGTAGTCTGATAATCCATGATCATGCAATGATAATCAAATCGATCACCAAAACGCCGTTGCAGCCAACTGACGAGTTGGCGGTCTATCCGATATTGCCGGTCAAAGTCGGACTGCTCTTCCCGGGCCACCGCAGACGCTATCATATCAACCGGCCTTCAAGCCTGAAGCTGCTTGAGCATGTCTGCAGGAAAAAGTGTCTGCTGGCGTTATCGTACTCCCCGACCCCGCGCGAACTGGCTGACGGCGGGACGATTCCCTTGAGTGAAGTGGGCGTGACCGCCCGGGTTGTCAGTGTCAAAGACGCGCGCAACGAGACTAAAGATGTTGAATTTGAAGGCATCGATCGAATCGCCCTGACGTCTATCGTTGAACGCGATCCCTTTCTGCGCGGCCGGATCAGCGGCATTGAACAGCGCCAGCAAATGACTCACGGCAAGCGTGAGCGGCTGATCAGCGCCGTAATTGACGTATGTGAAAAAATTATTGATCGTGGCAGCGGAATTGACGCCAGGTTGCGCGACATCGTCCGCGCCCGTTATAAGACAGACGGAGAATTCGCCGACGCTGTGGCGTCTGGCGCGCCGCTCGGACCCGCCGAACGGCAGGCGCTGCTCGAGGCGATTGACATTAAAGATCGACTGGAACTGTTATTTGATCTTCTCAAGCTCGAACTTGACCGCGTACAGCTTTCCATTCAACTCGGTAATCAGGCCAAAAAAGAGATGGAAGAAAAACGGCGCCGTGAGTTTCTGGAGTTCAAGCTCGAAGAAATCAAACAACAACTCGGCGGATCGTATGCTGAGGAAAAGGCATCCACAGCGCTCAAAAGGCGAATAAACTTGGCGACACACCTGCCGCCCGATGTTCGCGAGATAGCCCGGGAGGAAGCGGCACGCCTGGCGATTTTGCCAATCGGCGCCGCTGAATATGCCAGCGTCAAACACTTTGTTGAAACGCTGCTTTCACTGCCCTGGACACAACCGGAGACCAAAAGTGACAGCGATGAATCTGTCGTCGAGAAACTCAAAGAGACAATTTTCAAAGATTACTATGGCTCAGATTCAATCAAAGAGAAGATCGTCGACCGGATATCATCAAATATTCTAGCCGGTGGCTCTGAAAAAGGCCCCATCATTTGCCTTGTAGGCCCGCCGGGAACCGGAAAAGCGACAATTGCGCGGGCCGTCGCCCGGGGGCTCGGACGTGAATTCGTCAGAATCAGCCTGGGAGCGGTGGTTGATCTGAACGAAGTCAAAGGATCAAACCGATATCTCATCGCTGCCGCCCCGGGCGTGTTCATCAAAGCCCTTCAGAGGCTGAAATCGCCTGACCCGGTAATCTATGTCGAAGATATGGAGTATTTCTCTGAAGGCAGCGACAGCGCGCTGGCCCTGGCGCTCCTCGAAATCATGGACCCCAGGCTAAACTCCCGTTTCGTGGACAATTACCTGGGAATCCCGTTTGACTTTTCCAACGCGCTGTTCATCTGTGGCGTGCGTTATCCCGATGGAATCCCCGAGGCGATTGACCACCGCACCGAAGCAATTGAAATTCCCGGATATATCGAAAATGAAAAGATTTCTATCGCCAAAAAATACCTGATACCGGCGCTCTTGAAGAGATACAAACTCACCCGCTCGGAAGTTACCATCACCAATGACACGCTGACCAAGCTCATCCGTGATTACACCATGGAATCCGGCCTGCTGGAATATTCCCGCCTGCTGGACCGGCTTTATCGCCACATCGCCAGCGGCAAACGCTCCAGCAAGCGCAAAACCTGGCAGCTGGACAGCGCGCTGGTGGAAACATTTATGGGTCCGCCGATTTTCATTCCCGAAAAACCGGTCAAAGAACCCGAAATTGGCCTGGCGACAGGTCTGGCCTGGACAGGCGCCGGCGGAGAGTTAATGCTCATCGAATGCTTGAAAATGCGCGGTGACGGAAACATCGTGTTTACTGGATCGCTCGGTGACGTTATGAAAGAGTCGATTCAAGCCGCCCACAGTTATATCCGCTCCAAATCAGACATGCTGGGAATTGATAATGATGACTTCAAGTCCTTTGATATTCATGTGCATTTCCCCTCAGGGGCGATACCCAAAGACGGACCCTCGGCCGGTCTGGCTGTCTCACTGGTCATCGCTTCGGTGATGGCCGAACGCCCGATCCGAAATGATCTGGCTATGACCGGCGAAGTGACACTGAGGGGGAAAGTGCTGCCGGTCGGTGGAATCAAAGAGAAAATAGCCGCTGCTTACCGTGCGAACATCCCCTATGTTTGTATGCCGCTCGAAAACGAAAAAGACCTGAAAGACCTGCCCTCAGAAATCACCCGTAACACGAAATTTATTTTTGTTGGATCAGTGGATGAGTTGTTTGAGCAGGCGCTTTTGGATTTCACCCCTTCCACTCATACA